>PMIZ01000527.1:0-3259 GCA_003157225.1 Actinomycetota bacterium
CGGGCCCACGTGGGCCCGGCCAGGCCTTGTGAGGCTTTGTTCTTCAAACGGCTCTTACGCTCGCATGACATGGGCTTGTGTAGGCTCATGGGCATGTTCAACCAACCGGCGGAGACCAAGGGCTCGTTTCGGAGTGACGCCTCGATCCTTGTCATCGAGGACGACCCGGCCATCGCCGAGAGCTTGGGCGACGGACTGAGCCGGGAGGGCTACACCGTGCACTGGGAATCGAGCGGGTCCGGCGGCGTGGGCTACGCCCGCGNNGACTACCTCACCAAGCCCTACAAGCTCCGCGAACTCGTGGCCCGAATCAGGGCCCTCCTTCGCAGAGCCTACGGCGAGTTGTCCACCACGGAGGCCGACCTTCTGTACGTAGACGACCTCGTGCTCGATCGCAACCTCGCGCGCGTTACCCGCGGCGACAAGCAGATCAACGTCACTCCCACGGAATTCCGGCTGCTCGTGTTTCTTGCCCAACACCCGGGGCGCGTCTTCAGCCGGGGGCAGCTCATGGAGCAAGTATGGGGCTATTCCGCCGACTGTTATGACGAGAAGACGGTGAGCGTGCATATCAGGCGGCTCCGGGAGAAGATCGAGCCCGACCCGAGCGACCCCCGGACGATCCTCACAGTGCCCGGCCTGGGATACCGACTGGCGGTGGCCTCGTGAGGTCCTTCCGCGCTCTTGCGCCTCGCCTGCGAGTGATGCCTCTGCGCTACCGGCTGCCGGCCAGCTTCGCCGCTGTGGCATTGCTCACCATGCTCTTCCTGGGCGCGATCTTGATGCCGCTGCTCAGCCATCACTACTCTCTGGCGGAGACTTCCTATCTCCGGGCCGGAACAGCGCAGACCGTGCGAGCACTTTCGAACATCGATTGGGCGGCAGTCGCAGCGGAGAGAGACAGCACCGGCGGAGGCACGGACGGCACACAGACGGCCGCCGCTCTTCAGAGCGTCAAGATCGAGGCCCTCTCCTTCCAATCGCGCGTCCAGGTCTTCGACCCCGGGGGTGCGCTTCTGGTCGATTCCGGCCCGGTGAGCAGTATCGACGCCACCGGTGTAGTCGGGGCCCGCGACGGCGGGGACAGTGGCGATGGCAGAGACGGCTCGCGACGGCTGCCGAACCCCCTGGGCTCGGGCCTCTTCGCCGAAGGCGAGACCAGTGACGGCTCGCGGTCCGACCGGGCGGCCACAGCGGATCTGACCGCCGGCGGCCAAGTGGTGGCTAGGCTGCGCCTTTCGGACGGGCCCGCATACGGCGCCGCCGTACTGCAGACGACTGTCATTGCCTGGGTAGTCGCCGGTTTCGCCGCCGTACTGCTGGCGGCGCTCGTGGGCTGGATGGTCAGCAGGCGCCTCACCCGGCCTCTCCTCGCCATCACGGCAGCGAGCAACAGCATGGCCCGGGGTGAACTCGGGGTGCGTGCCGAGGTCGACCGCGGCGACGAGATCGGCAGGCTGGCGGGATCGTTCAACGCAATGGCCGATACCACGGAGAACACGGTTGCGACTCTCCGACGTTTCGTGGCCGACGCCGCGCACGAGTTGGGAACGCCGCTCACCGCTCTCCAAGCCGATCTCGAGTTGGCCCAGGATCAGAGCGACGAACCCGCCCTGCAGCAGCTGGTGCGCCGCGCCCTGCGCCAGGCCGAACGGATCCAGCATCTGTCCTCCGATCTCCTGCGTCTCTCCCGGCTCGACCGCGGCGCCGTGTCCATGCCGCTGGCGCCCCTCGATCTGACGCCGGTGCTACGCCGGCTGGCGGACGACGTCGCCTCCCGGGCCGAGCAGGCGGGTGTCGATTTCATCCTCGATCTTCCTTCGAGCGGCCTTCCGGTCAAGGCCGACGCGGAGGCACTGCGAGCCGCGGTCGACAATCTGCTCGACAACGCTCTCAAGTTCACTCCGCCGGCCGGCTCGGTGATCCTGGGTGCGAGGGCCGACAGCCGGACAGCCGTCGTCTGGGTGGAGGACACCGGCATCGGCATCCCGGCCGCCGATCTGGATGGCCTCTTCTGTCGTTTTCACCGGGGCAGGAACGCCTCGGCCTACCCGGGCAGCGGCCTCGGTCTGGCCATCGTCCGCGCCACTATGGAGCTCCACGGTGGGACCGTATCTGTCCAGAGCGAGCCGTCCTCCGGAGCCCGCTTCCAGTTGACACTGCCCCTCGTCTGACCGGCGGGCGCTCCCTTCCATGAAGGCCCCCTCCAGTCCACTTCGCCCAGGACACTACTCACCCGCCCCCTGGAACACCAGTCGTTTGTCCAGCTGGTACTTAAGCCAGTAGCCCACCGCCAGCCCCAGGGCTCCTCCGAGATAGCGAGCCACCTGCGCGTGGAACAGGTGAAGGGCCCCCAACTCGAACCCCCAGAAAACGGCCGTCGTCAACAATCCCGTCAGCGCATAGCGCACGAACTGCCACCAGGTGCGGACGACCCCGCCCGTCCTGTCGTAGAAAATGAAGTTCTTGTCGAGCAGGTACTTGACCACCAGCCCGACCAGCGTCCCCGCGAGGAGGGAGACGTAAACCGTGAGCCGGCCTCGGTAGAGGTGATCCATGAGGGCCTGCGTTCCCAGGTTGCAGCCCGTAGCCACTCCGGCGAATACCGCGTACTTGCCCGCCACCACCGCGGAGCTGCCGTTCGGGCCGAGCAGGTCCCGGATCGATCGACTCAATGCTTTCTTAACTTGGCCTCGGGAGACTCCCGCACCGCCATGGCCAGCAGACCAAGCCGCTCGCGCAAGCCCGGGATGCGTACCTGACCGCGTCTCGAGCCGCCCGGCCGCGCCCCGATCCGCGCCTCAGGCGCCGTCTCGTCCGCGAACCCATACCCTCGGCCGTCGGGCTCCACCCGCGCATGTTCCCAATCCATGAACAGCCGTCCCCAGTCGCTCTGCATGGCCTCTTCCATCTGCCTGCGCGCGTTCCGCGGATACCAGAAGACGTCGTGGTAGCCCACCGAAGCCACGTACGACCACGGGGCCAACCAAGTGCGGAGCGACCACTCCATGGGTCGCTTGAGCGGGCCCCAGTAGATGCGGTGCTGGTTGCGGGCGGCGAAGGTCATGTGCTTGAAGGGGCCATCGAAGTTCCATTTCTCCTCGGCGGCCGCAACGTCGCCGACGATGCGGATGTCCCTCGGGTCCCCACAACCCAGTCCCTTCTCGTGCGCCATCCGGATATAGGCGATGTCTCGCAGAGGATCGAAGCCCATGAGCCGGGCGGCGACCGCATCGATGGCCACCTGGTCGGCCGAGGC
>PMIZ01000527.1:3290-4611 GCA_003157225.1 Actinomycetota bacterium
GATGATGTTCTCGCCGATGAAGCGCCGCGGAATGGAGAAGCCCTGGGGGAACACCTCGTTCAGACAGAGAAACTGCTTGGTGAGGTCGCCCACGGCCTCGCGGATGTCGACCCACTCCTCCCCTTCGTAGAGATGGACGTTGCGCAGACCGTGCGCTTGGACCACGTTCAGTTGTTTGTTTTCGCGCTCGCCCAGGTGGGCGTCGATAACCACGGTGCGGTTGTGGCAGGCGTGCACACGCGCCAGGTCGTAGCCGTCCTGCTCGAGCGCCCTAATGACCCCGTCCAGCTGCCACGGCGTGGTGGAAGCGGCGGGAAAGAAGAAATGCCAGGAGATGTTGATCTTGAGGGCGGTCTCCGCGTCTCGACCGATGACGTCTTGGTAGCCGGCCAGATTCAGGAGCTCGTGGTAGTCGGAGAGCACGGTCGAGGGCCTCGTCCGTAAGACGGCGACCGTGGGAGATGATGCTCGAGCTGTCACTCCAGACCCCTCATGTTACGTATGTTATCGTTTCAGGGCTTCCATCGAGCTAGAACGCTCGTGAGCCGGAAAGAGAGATGGCTTGAGACTGCTCAAAGGGCTACGCAGCACGCGCAAGGGCCGCTGGGTCTTCCGTGGCCTCGCCGCGGTGCTCGTGATCGTGATCATCTTCGTTGCGCTGCTGGCAGCCATTTCTATCTCGCCGGGCTTTGGCGCCTGGGGCGCGGAGGCCTTGCGGGCCGTCTTTGGAGACCGCTTCACCGCCGCGGTTGAGGGCTTCTCCCTCTCGGTTCAGGACCTCTTCCATCGTCTCGTGTACGCCTTGGGAATAGGCCACAGCAAGGATCCATTCGCCAATGGTAGCGCATCCGCCGAGACGTCCACCACCACGGAGGCGCCGACGACGACCAACCCGGACGGGCGGGCGCCGTCCAGCGGGGCACCGTTGTGCCGCCCACCACGGTCGGGGTCACCCAACCCCTCGACGGTGGCCGTCAGCTCGTCCGCCTCGGCCTTGGCCATCGACGCCCAGACCATGGCGTCGACGGTCGCGGGAGGCAGCAGGGACGACGCCGGGGGCGCGCCCTTGCGGGACAGGTCGACGATGATCGCGAGCGGACCGCTGATCGGGTCACGCGGCCCGGGCGGGAGCCCCGGCAGCCTCCCTACCTGCCCAGCCCCGCCGTGCATGGGCCGGGCCGGGCCGAGCGGAAGGGCCGGCAGGTGCGCCGGCGTCGCGAGCGGGCCGAACCTCATCGGCGGCTGCCCGGAGCCCGGCGACGTGCGGTGGAGGCACATGACCGGGCTGACCGGCGCGGCGGGCGCGTTCGCAGCGGGCGCG
>PMIZ01000335.1 GCA_003157225.1 Actinomycetota bacterium
CGCGCTCCCTGCGTCCTTCTCTCGGGCGTACCCATCGTGCTGTGGCGGCGAACCTTCATTCTTCAACAGCCTCCTCTAGTCCTTTGCGTAGTTGTAGCCCACAGCCAGGGCTTCACGGTTGAGCTTGATGAGCTTGGCTTTGCCTTCGCCCAGTATCCCGACGAGGTTTTCCTGCATGGCGTCGTAGGAGATCATATTGCTCGCCCGGACGAGTGCGCCCAGCATGACCATGTTGGCCACCTTGACGCTGCCGATCTGTCCGGCCAATTCGCTCGTGGGGACGGCCAGGATCTCGATGTCGCTGCGGGCCGAGTCGGTGTTGACGATGGAGGAGTTCGCGCAGAGCAGGCCGCCCGCCTGCAGGATGCTCTGGAAGCGGGCGAACGACGGCTGGTTCATGGCGACGACGAACTCCGGGTCGGAAGCCACCGGAGAGGCGATCTCCTCGTCGGAGACCACCACCGTGCAGTTGGCCGTGCCGCCCCGCACTTCGACGCCGTAGCTGGGGAAATATGTGACATGCTTGCCTTCGAGCATAGCCGCTGTCGCCAGCGTCACTCCCATGGAGAGGACGCCCTGCCCGCCGAAGCCGGAGAAGATGGTTCTTATGAGCACGACTTCACCTCGGCTCCGGTCTGTCCACTACGCCCCGCCGGCGAAGCGTCATCGTCCCCCGAGTCCTTGTACACACCCAGCGGGAACTGCTTGCACATGACCTCGTCGATCCACTTGCAGGACTCCAGGGGGCCAAGTTTCCAGTTGACGGGACAGGGGGAGAGGATCTCCACCAGCGAGAAGCCACGGCCGTCCAACTGGTGCCGGAAGGCCTTGGCGATGGCCTTCTTGGTCTTGACCACAGCAGCCGGCTTGTTCACGGCCACCCGCTCCAGGTAGGTGGCCCCGTCGAGTTGCGAGAAGACCTCGCAGATACGCACCGGGTGGCCGGCCACCCGGGAGTTTCGTCCCGCGGGCGTGGTAGTGGTCACCATGTCGAGGAGGGTGGTCGGCGCCATCTGGCCGCCGGTCATCCCATACACCCCGTTGTTGACGAAGATCACGGTGATGTTCTCGCCCCGGTTGGCAGCATGGAACCCTTCGGCAGTACCGATGGCGGCAAGATCGCCATCGCCTTGGTAGGAGAACACCAGGTTCTGGGGTCTCGCCCTTTTGATGCCGGTGGCCACAGCCGCCCCGCGGCCGTGCGCCGACTCCAGCACGTCGATCTCGAAGTAGTTGTAGAGCAGCATGCCGCAGCCCGCTGGGGCGACGCAAATGGCGTCTTCTTGCAGGTCCATCTCCTCGAGGACTTCCACGATCAGGCGGTTGATGATGCCGTGTCCGCAGCCGGGGCAGTAATGGAAGTGGGCTTCTTTCAGTAGCTTGGGCCGTTGGTAGACGACCTTGGTGGCTCCGGTCGTCATGACCTCGCCCCCCTGCTGCCCGCCTGCGCGTTGCCGGACTGTGCGTGGTAATAGTGGCGGGAGATGATGCGGTAGATCTCGACGGGCGTAGGGATGACCCCTCCCGGCCTGCCGTAGAGGTGGACCCGGGCCGCGCCTTGCAGGGCGAGCTTCACGTCCTCCACCATCTGCCCCGTGCTCATCTCGACGACGAAGAAGTCGCTCACCGTCTTGGCCATCTCCTGCAACACCTTGGCCGGGAAGGGCCACAGGGTGATGGGCCGCAGCATGCCCACCTTGAGGTTGTCCTCGCGCAGCCGTTTGATGGCGCCCTTGACGATGCGGGCTCCCATGCCGTAGGCCACCACGACCATCTCCGCGTCTTCGGTGAGGTAGGTCTCGTAGCGGACCTCGTTCTGCTCCATCAGCTGGAACTTGCGGAAGAGCTTCCAGTTGTGCTCTTCCTGGAGCTTGGTGTCGAAGATGAGCGAATGCACCTTGCGAGCCGGCCGGCCTTTGGCTCCGGTGAGAATGTAGTCTTTTTCGTAGTCGGCCGGACGTTTGAGGTTGTCGAAATCCACCGGCTCCATCATCTGCCCCAGCATGCCATCGCCGAGGATGATCACCGGGTTGCGGTACTTGTCGGCGAGGTCGAAGGCGAGCGGCACGACCTCGGTGAGCTCCTGCACCGAGCTGGGAGCGAGCACGATGGTCCTGTAATCGCCGTGACCACCGCCGCGCGTCGCCTGGAAGTAGTCCGACTGGGAAGGCGAGATGTTCCCCATGCCGGGCCCACCCCGCATGATGTTGACGACCACTGCGGGGAGCTCGTCGGCCGCAAGGTAGGAGATGCCCTCCTGCTTCAGGCTGATGCCCGGGCCGCTCGAAGAGGTCATCGCGCGCGCGCCGGCCACCGACGCGCCCAGCACCATATTGATGGCCGCTATCTCACTCTCGGACTGGATGAATACCCCGCCGACCTCGGCCATGCGCTTGGCCATGTACTCGGTGAGCTCGTTCTGCGGAGTGATGGGATAGCCGAAGTAGCAGGTGCACCCTGAAAGCACTGCCGCTTCGCCCAGCGCGGCATTGCCGCTCATGAGACGCTTCATGCCCGCGTCACCTCGATGGCCACCTCGGGGCACATGAGAGCGCAGTTGCCGCAGCCGTTGCAGTCTGCCGCCTCGTCGAAGGCGGCGATGAAATACCCCTTGAGATTCAACTCCTCCGAAAGCGAGATGCTCTGCTTGCCACAGAAGTCTATGCAGAGGGAGCAGCCCTTGCAGCGCTCCCCGTCTATCTGGACTTGACCTTTCAACTGCTGCTTCCCTCGCGCCGTGGTTTTCCGCGCTTCCTTAGATCCGGGAAACGCCGACCGGGATCGCCGGCCGGGTTCATATGATAGTCGGGCAAGGGTCTTCCGACGAGCATGTCGCCCACGGATTGGCTACGATGTTTCTTGTGGGCACGATGCGCAGCGTACTCGGAATGGAGGAGCGGTGGAGCAGAAGATCACCTATTTCGAGGTGCCGGGGCGGCGGAACACCGAGGAGACGCTCCGCCTGGCCCGCGAGAAGGCCAAGGAAAATGGCATCCGCAAGATCGTGTTGGCCTCGACCACCGGCGACGTCGCCCGGCTGGCCGCGGAGCGCTTTGCGGGCATGGGCATCAGCCTGATAGTCGTTCCTCACCAGTATGGCTTCACCGAAACCCAGCGCTTTCCGGCCGAACTGGTGAAGGAGTTGGAAGCCCTAGGGCACCACGTCCATTTCGGCACTATGCTCTTTCACACCGACGGCTTCTACGGCGTGGGGGCGCCCGAGGCCATGGCCATGATTCTCCGCACCATCTGCCAGGGCATGAAGGTATGCGTCGAGACGGTCCTGATGGCAGCGGATGCCGGCCTTGTGGAGAGAGGGGAGGAGGTCATCGTGATCTCGGGCACGGCGCGCGGGGCCGACACCGCCGTGGTGGCTCTCGCAGCGACTACTCAGCAGTTACACGACCTCCACATCACCGAGATCCTGTGCAAGCCACTCAAGACTCGCTCCTGGGGCCGGGGCAGCAGCCCCTACGACCCGCCGGGGGACAAAAGAATGACGCCGCCGCCCGACCGGCCGGACGAAGACCTGTAGCGAGGGATGGCCGGCCGCCGGGCGCCGAGCGCGCGTGCCGCCAAACGAGCCAAAAACCCCTGCGTGGCTCTATTGACTTTTCGTTCCGCTTCCGGTCACATTTCCTTTGAGGAGACTGCGACCCTAGAAGGGGCGGCCATGGAGTGACACGAAGCGTCCGGCCATGCCAACAGCCGCGCGGAGAGAGGGAGTTTCGGCCGCGCCGGCAAGTCCGCGGGAGTAGACATGCAAGGTAACGGGGAGATCACCTTCGCGCGCAAGGCGAGCGGTTTGGTGCGCGGTCTCAGTATGTGGGACGCATTCGGCGTCGGCTTCATGAACCAGGGTCTGACCCCCAGCATCTGGGTGATGATCAGCCTGGGGCTCAGCGTGTATCTGGGCGGCAACTTGATCATCGCCACCATCCTTTCGCTGGTGCTGGCGGGCATCGGCTTCCCGCTGGTGTGGGGAATTCTGGGCGGTTCCATGCCACGATCCGGTGGCGAGTACATCTACAACTCCCGCATCCTCCACCCGCTGGTGGGGATCGCGGAATCGTTCGGCAATGCGTTCATTTGGCTCATGTGGATCTACGTGCTGGCTCCCTGGATGGCCGATCCGGGTGCCAAGATGATGGCGCAGTTCATGGGCTGGAACTGGCTCTACAACACTAACGCGGATACGTACCTAGGCGGGTTGTCGCCGCACTGGGGCATGTTCGTCATCGCCTCTATCGCCAACGTCGTCGCCGTGCTCTTCGTGGTGTTTGGGGTTAAGGTGTTCGCCCGGGTGCAGAAGGTCGTCATGGCTCTGGGCCTCATCGGCGCGATAGCGATCATCGTCGCCCTCTTCATGTACACAAAGCAGGACTTCATCAACAACTGGAACAGCATGGCGACCCAGTACGGCTCGCTCAACTACACCGACTTCATCAAAGCAGCCGGCGATGCGGCCGGAACTGCCATGCCGACCACGTGGAACTGGATCGACACCCTGGGGGTGATGGTTGCCGGTTCCTGGCTGTTCGCGTATTCGTACTGCATCACGTTCATAGCCGGCGAGGTGAAGCGGCCCGACAAGAGCATCATTCTGGGCAACCTCTTCGCCATCATCGTACCGGCAGTGTTCATGATCCTGGTCGCGGTGGGCCTCTACCGGCTGGTCGACTTCAACTTCCTCTCCGCCACGGCCTACGCCGACCAGAACGGACTGGCGGGTTACGCGTTGCCTTGGAGCCCGCACTTCGTGGGGCTAGCGGCCATCGTGATGCACAACCATGTGATGCTCTTCTTGATGGCCATGTCGTTCCTGGTCTTTGACCTCTGGTGGGTCGCGCTTTCCTACCTCGCCTTCCCACGCATCATCTTCGCCTGGGGCATGGACCGCATGGGTCCCAAGTGGTTCACGGACGTGAACGCGCGCTTCGCTTCGCCGGTCAAGAACTACATCCTTGGGTTCGGCATCGCGGAAGCGCTCATCGCCCTTTATGTTTTCGCGCTGAACAACCAGATGCAGGGGCTGTCGGTGACGGCGCTCGAGATCTTCTCGGTGTTCGGTGTTACCGCCATCGCTGCCGCCCTCTTCCCGTTCTCCAAACGATCCAAAGGCATCTGGGAGGCGTCGCCGTACCGCAGGTGGCAGATCTTCAACGTACCGGCGGTGACGCTCGGGGCCGTGGTGAACCTGGCCTATCTGGTGATCCTCGCGATTTTCTTCTTCAACCAGTCCGGCCGCAACCTGGAAGGCTTCACCTGGGCTACCGGCGGTCTCATCCTCGGCACCTGGGCTCTGGGCCTCTGCTGGTACTTCTTCTGGAGCTGGCGGGCCAAGAAGACGGCGGGTATCAGCACCGGGATGCTGACCGTCGAGTTGCCGCCTGACTGATCCACGCAGTAGTTGCGACCTCGAGGGAAGACGTCGCTGTGAGTTCGGCAGCGCCGCCGCCAAAGCGGCGGCGCTGCCTCTGTTGTAGCCATCGGCCCGGATGCGCTAGAGTTCATTATTCCGGCGCCACTTTTCTGCTGTCAGAGAAGGAGTGACTAGGTGCTCAAGCTGTTCTACGTGACCGATATTCACGGTTCGAACGTCTGCTACCGGAAGTTCCTGAACGCGCTCCCCATCTACGGGGTGGACGTAGCCGTGCTGAACGGCGACCTGCTGGGCAAGGTGCTCGTCCCCCTGGTGGAGAAGGCCGGCGGCGGCCGGGAGTGCCACCTCATGGGCCAGTACACCGAGATGAACACCGCCGAAGAAGTGGCTGCCACCAAGAAGACCATAGAGAATGCCGGTTACTACTGGGTGGAGCAGACGCGCGAGGAGTACGAGGCCATCAAGGGCGACCACGCTGCCATCGACTCTCTGTTCAAGTTGCGGGCCATTGAGCGCATCCAGGAATGGCTGGCGATGGCTGACGAACGTCTGGCCGGCAAGAACACCAGCGTTTACATCTGCCCCGGCAACGACGACTGGTGGGAGATCGACGGCATGATCGCCCAGTCCAAGTCGCTTCTTCCCTGCGACGACATGATCGTGGAGTTCGACGGCTTCACCATGGTGTCGTCCTCGCGTTCCAATCCGACTCCCTGGGACACCCCGCGGGAAGGGTCCGAGGAGGAGCTGGCCGCCTACCTCGACGGTCTCTGCCGGCGGGTCGGCGACTCTCCCAAGGACTTCGAGAACGTCATCTTCAACTTCCACGTGCCGCCCTACGGCTACTCGCTCGACCTTTGCCCGAAACTGGACGCCAACATGCGCATGGCGGCCGAGGAGAAGATCCACGCCGGCAGCATCGGCGCGAAGCAGGTCATCGAGAAGTACCAGCCGCTGCTCGGCCTGCACGGACACATCCACGAGTCGCGTGGGGCCCAGAAGTCCGGGCGCACGCTCATGATCAACCCGGGCAGCGAATACTCCGAAGGCATCCTCAAGGGC
>PMIZ01000331.1 GCA_003157225.1 Actinomycetota bacterium
TACGCCTCTTCTTCGTCGTGGTCATATTCGCGCTGGGGGTCGAGATGATCTTCAATGGCCTCACGGGAAGGCTCAAATGACCACGTTGAGCGCGAAGCCGTCCCGAAAGCCGAACGGGCCATCCGAGATCGACGAGCGGACGGAACAGACTCTGGGGCGCGTGCTCCAGGTCGGTGTTCTAGTGGCGGGCACGGTCGTGCTCGGCGCGGGAATAGCCTTTCTGGTGGCCCATGCCGGGGACACGGCCTCTTTCGGAGTATTTCAGGGTCAGCCCAGCGCGCTCCGGAGCCCGGCTGCCATCATCGCCGGTTTGGGCGGCCTGCGGGCAACTAGTTTCATCCAGTTGGGTCTGCTGGTGCTGATCGCCACGCCCGTCCTGCGGGTAGTGCTGAGCGTGTACTCCTTCGCCCGGCTCCGCGACTCTCTTTATGTGCTCGTGACTCTGA
This sequence comes from Actinomycetota bacterium, assembly GCA_003157225.1. The sequence continues at coordinate 447 of PMIZ01000331.1, forward strand.
TCGTGCTCGGAGTGCTTGCTTTTGGACTGATCAGCGGGCGGTAGGTCAGTAAGCGACAGGGCTCCCCTTCGGACCTTCCGCCATGACCATCAACATAGACCCGATCAGTGGCGCAACCGCGGCACCGGTCATAGTGCAGCCCCGTGTGGACTCGCCTACTGTCGCCTCAACTCGGAAACAGGACAGGTCAGAACGCGTGCTTCTCCCTCAAACGGCGAGCTTCTCAGCCACCAGCCGCCTTGCCAATCCCATGAGCATCAGCACCGGGGGCATGCCGCACGGCTCTGGGATGACGCTCGCGTCGCACACGTACAGGCCGGGAATGCGAGTCTGGAGATCGGCGTCGAGCACATCGCCGATGCGCGCGGTGCCACCCGGGTGAGCGCCCCTGGGCGGAGTACTGACGATCGACGCCGGATCGCAACCGGCTCGACGCAGGATCCGGCCGGAGATCTCCGCGCCGCGCGCGATCAGGCTCTGGTCTTTCTCTCCCAGGGGTTTGGACACCGTGCCGTCAGGGTTCACCGCACCGGCAAAACCATCTCGAATCTTGGCCATGATGCCCAGGGTATGCGGAAAATGCCGGAAGTTCGCAACCGCTTTGGGACCGCCCATCATGAGTCCAAAGAGGTAGAGCGGCCAGGGATCGATGCAGTCGCACATGACGATGCCCTCGTCCTGCAGGTCGGTGGTACCGCAGCCCATGGGGATATCGCGGCCGGAGCCCTTCCCGGAGTAGACACCGTGGGTCAAGATGAGCGGGTCGATGATGACGCCCTGGCCGGCTTCGGGAATACCGGAGGCCTGCAGGATCGGCGGAGTGCCCAGGCCGCCCGCAGCCAGTACCACAGTCTCCGCCGCAACCTCGAACGGTCCCCCGGGGCCAGCACCTCGCACGCCGGTGGCGCGGCCGTCCGCCGACAGCACCTGCTCCACCCTCATTCGCGTCTTGAGCCGCGCCCCAGCACCGAGCGCCTCCTCGACGTACTCGCGAGCGGTCCATTTCGCTCCCTTGCCGGAGCCAGCAAAGAGCTTCCGGCACCTACTACCGCACTTGTCCCAGTGAAAGAAATGCGGCAACGGATGCCAGTCCAAGCCCTCGGCTCGCGCGGCTTTCATGATCGCTTTCGCCCCCTCACCGACGAGACGCTCAGGGACAGAGGCCAGCTTGAATTCCCGCTCGATGTCCTCAACATACGGCGCCAGGTCGATGCCGTGTCGATCCTTGAGCCAGGCCGGCGGAGCGAACGCGGTGCCCAGAAAGGCGATCGTGCTCCCGCCGACGGTAAGCAGACGGACCATCTGAGTCCCTTCCACCGAAGCAAGGGTGAAGAAGCGATCCGCCATGCGGAACATGTTGACGTAGCTGCCGAGCGGCTTGTGGTAGGCGCCCCGCTCCAGAATGAGCACGTCTTGGCCGCGGCGCGCAAGTTCGCGAGCGACGGTAGCTCCACCCGCCCCGCTACCGACGACTACGGTCTTGGCGCTCAGTCTCGTGGTATCGGTGGCCATTGTCCCTCCTTCGATTTGCGGTGGCATCGGGTCTCCCCCGTTCACTCTTTGGGTGGGTCGCCGTCGAACACGCCGCTTGGATTGAGAAAGATCTTTCCGTACGGGCCCGGCAAAGAAAGGAGCCACTCCGGGGAGGTCCGTGGGAAGAGCAGTCTGGTCTGCCACTGGATGTTGAAGTCCGCGGCCTTCACGTCTCCGTAGTGCCTGTTCACGCCTTCGACTAGCTCAGCGCCGTTCTTGGCCGCATCGTACGCCTCGTCATAGACATCCAAGTATTTCAGCGACCAATCGACGCAATCGGTGTAAGTGCGGGAAGTGTCGTCGTGGACTTGCTCAAGAATACGCAGCTTGGCCTCGTCGTGATGCCCGGGGATGACGATCCGAGGGTCGAAGTCCATGAGCTTGTTGATCGCGGCCCTCCATTTCACCCGTCGCTCGACGTTGCTCTCGATCGTCCACAGGTTGCAGTCATGAAAAGCGACGTCGGTCGCGCACACCACTCCGATGGACGGGGCCCAGACCACGGAATTGTTGATGCTGTCCCCTTCCCAATCGTCCGAGAACAGCAACTCCTCGCCTTCCAACTCCAGACGAGGCTCGTGCAGCGGCATCGGGATCGTGGTCTTGGTCGGTATGTCGGGGCCGAAGCGATCGATACTCCACATGTCGATCTTGTCAATGGAGGTGAAGGCTATGTCGTTCACAACGCTCGGCAGAGCCACGATCTTGGCCGAGGGAAACGCGTTCTGCAGGACACCCAGCCCGAAATGGTGATCGGGGTGGAAATGCGAGACATAGATGTGGGTAAGGTTCTTCCGCATGGGGATGATCTCGGCAACCATCTTGTGGGCGTCGCTCAGGAGTTGGCCGGCGTCGATCAAGATCGCGTCCCGCTCCCCATAGAACAGCGTGGAGTTGCTGTTGAAGCCGAGGTAGCTGTGGAGAAACACTCGGTACTTCAGTGACACGTCAGCCCCTTCTTGATGGTGGCTCGTGCTGTTCGACTCTGGTCACCATTCCCTCGCAGGCAGAAGGCGACGGACCTGACCCCATTTGTCGGTCCACCTCTCATGATAGAGCGAGAGCCGAGGTGGTTGTACTCCCGACGCCGGTGTTTAGTAGAGATCTGCGCCCGCTTGGCGCTTACCACCGACGTCTGACAGTCGTGCACCTGGCGCCGGACCGAGGCGGCTCTCGGCGAAGCTCGGATGAGAAAGGTCAATGCGCCATGATGGATCGACTCAAGTACCACGACATCCTCTACAACGACGACCCCATCGGGCCGTGGCCGACCCATCTCTTGAAGCGGGTGGACAAGCCGACCAACAAGATCGTGGGGCCCATCGAGCGACGCGACGAACGAGAGAGTCCCTTCGGCGAGTCACTGTTCGGCGAATACGGGGAAGAGATCCAGCAAGAATTCACGCGCATGACCGTACGCTACCCCATCGGGGCGTCTCTCGTCGACATGCAGAACCACATCAACGCCATCATGAGAAAGCTCAATCCGGTAGCCCCCGAGAAGGCGCCCATCCCCGATGATCCCCGAGTGATGAGCCGGCACCTCAAGGCGATGGGCTATTTCCTCGGCGCCGACATCATGGGCATCGGCCCGCTAAGCCAGTCGGCCGTCTACACCCACAACATGAAAGGCAGGGAGATCGAGGCGCCCTTCAAGTACGCCATCGTCTTCCTCTGCCGCAAGCACGATCCCACCATCTCAGCCTCGAACGGCTGGGAGGAGATTGTGGATGGGGCCAGCTTCCAGGCCTATCAACGGCTGGCGATGCAGACCGAGACCATGGCCAACTACGTCCGCCGGCTGGGCTGGGAGGCGGAGGCTTCCAACGCGAAACGCTACATGACCCTGATGCCCCAGATCGTGCTCGACGCAGGCCTGGGTGAGATCTCTCGGATGGGCATCATCCTCAACCCGTTCCTGGGGTGCAACTTCAAGGCAGCCTGCGTGCTCACGAACATGGAACTCGAGACCGACGGCTATGTCGATTTCGGGCTCCAGGACTACTGCGGCCACTGCACCCTCTGTGCTGAGCAGTGCCCACCCCGGGCTATCACCCGCGGGCCCAAGACCCTGCACAACGGCTACTACACCTGGAAGCTGAACAGCAAGCGTATGCTCGGACTTCGACGTGCTCAACAAGGAAGGCTGCGTCTGCGGGCGATGCACCAAGGTATGCTCGTGGCACGTCCCCGGCCAGGAGCCGCGCGACTTCGCCGAGTGGGACGGCAGCCTTGACTGGCTGCACAAGCGGGTCGACGGGCAGCGGGAACGGGTGATCGCCAGCCAGTACGTCGACCCCAGCGAATACACGCAGAAGTGGTGGTTTCCGCTGGACGAGGTCGACGGCAAGCTGGTAGTCCCCACAGGCAAGAACAAGCATAAGGTCTACAAGGAGTACCAGCTGCAGAACCGGTAGGAAACGCTACCGCGGCATCATCAGTCTGACCGGGAGATCTGGGAACGTCAGCCCTCCATGGCGAAATCGGCCCAGGTGCCACAGCGGTTCCTGTACTCGAAGTGCCTTCCGTGATCCTCGTAGTTCCAATAGGGAGTGTGGGAGGTCTTCACGTTGGATAGAAACGGGAGCGTCTGATTCTCCAGACGCACCGGGTCGCCGTCGGGCCCCGTGGTGAGCTGCTGCTCCATCTCTCCAAAGGCCATCCTGACGTGAACCCGGCCCGGAGTCTGTGTCACCTCGATGTCAACGTATTTGACCCCAAAGTTCTTCTTCATCAGCACGCCGCCTAGACTCTCGGTCACCAAGGAAGCGAGAACCTCGCGCTGCTGCGGAGTGGCCTCGGATCCGACGTATATGCCTCCTTCCGCCCCCTTGGTCACCACTTCCTTATAGGTGGAGTGCGGAAGGTCACCGCAATAGACAACCACCACTCCCGAGAGATCGATACCGTTTGCCGTGCCTGCCTCGATGCGGAAGACCATGAAATACCTGCAACCGCCTTCCTTGTCCCGCCCGAAGTAGTAGGGACAATGTCCCTCGGAAGCGCAGGCTTCGTGATAGGTGCCCCTGAGGCGCCATCCCGGCTGCAATCCATTCATGTGCGCGTCTCCCTCCCCGCGTTGCCGCGTTCCTTTCTTCTCACTGGCAGGCGCATGGTCCGTGGTGGTGAACCGCGTCCTCGAGTCCATCGTCTTCATCGCGAATCGTGACGGCCATGCGCTCAAATACTCCCACATATCGCCGGTCTTCCTCAGATGCTGGCAGGTGAAGGGCATCGCAAGCATATCGATCGCTTTGTAGACAAGTGCGCAAGCCCAGGGCAATCGGATATGAGCTATTGTCCCTGCGTCACACGAGTGACATCGTAGCGATCAAGGAAGCCGCACCAGAAGGAAGGCAATGAAGACAGCTCTCGTACTCTATTGGTCGCATACCGGCAACACCGAGAAGGTGGCCTCCAGCATCCGAGTGGGTCTCGAAGCTGGAGGGCTAGCCGCCGTCGTCAAGCGGGTCCAAGACGCCNNGGGTTCCCCTCCTACAACTGGCACCCTCCCGGACCCGTGGACGAATACCTGAAGGCGCAGTTCGCGCGGTACCGAAGGGAAGACAGGGTCCTCCCGGGTGCGCCCGTAGTGCTGGGCAAGAATGCGCTCATCTTCTGCACCTACTCAGGGCCGCACACGGGTATCAGAGAGGCGATCCCCGCAGGCAAGTATGCAGGGCAGTTCTTCCAGCATCTTGGTTTTCGCGTCATCGATGAGTGGTACATCGTCGCTGAATTCCACGGGAATGAGGAGCTCAGTACCTTGGGCAGGATGGGGAACATCAAGGGACTCCCTAGCGAACAGGATCTGGGGAGGATCGAGGATCAGGCTCGTTTGCTCGCGACGCGCTTGTAGCTCGCGCGGCGCTCGCCTTCTTGCGGGCCCCTGCCTTCATTCCGCGCCACCCCAACGACCGAAGGAGACGCGGTGCATGAAATAGTCCCAGGTGTTCCCCAGAAGATTCCCGACGCGGATCATGCGCAGCGATAGTTCTATGGCCTCGGTCTTCGACTGCCCGTACGTTTCAAGAACGCGTTGCCGCGCCGCTGAGTCCGGTTTGGCGTCGGTCTCGGCCCAATGCTGGGCATACAACAGAGCGGGGACCTGTTCCGGCGGAGATCCTCTCAGGCTGCCTTCGGCCAGTGCATGGATGTCTAACTGGGTGAGACCGGCGGACAACGCCATTCTGGCGTGCGCATAAGCGCAATAGCGGCAGCCGTTCACTTCGGTCACCGCCAACATCAGGCGCTCCCGAAAAGCTCTGTCGATCGTTCCACCGCTCTTCAGCATCTTGATCTGCTTGCGCTCGCGCATGAGCAGCCCCAGATCTCGCCGAAGATCTGAGAAGTGATGATAGAAACGCTTCCGATACTCTTGCACGGGCATCCCTACGCTTCTGCATGATGGGCACCGTGACTTCACCAGTCTCCCACGTCACGGAGCGCTTCGTTTCCTGGTCAGTTTCCTCCCCGGCAACTGGGTGACCGCCAAACTCATCCACAGACACTCCCGAGCCGTCGAATCTCACCTGGCTGGAGCTGTGTTCTGGGGAGGGTTGAGACCCGGGGCCGGCCTCTCACTTCCGGAATAGGCACGAGTGGGTCAGCCTCCCAGATAGGCCTTTTTGACAACCTCGCTGGAGCGCATCGTGGCTATGTCGCCGGACAGCACCACTCGGCCAACCTGAAGCGCGTAACACGAGCTGGCTACTTCAAGCGCGAGGTGAACGTTCTGTTCTATGAGCAGTACGGTCACCCCTTTCTGGTTGATGTCCTTGATTGCCCGGCCCACCGCCTCGACCATGATCGGGGCAAGGCCGAGAGAGGGTTCGTCCATGCAGAGCAGTCTCGGCTTGCCCATCAACCCTCGCCCGATGGCGACCATCTGCTGCTCACCGCCGCTCAAGGTCCCCGCTTTCTGACTCCTCCGCTCCTGCAGCTTCGGAAACAGCCGGTAGACTTCCTTCAGGGATTCTTCGATCTCGTTCTTGTTGTTGACGAGGCTGGCGCCCAACCTGAGGTTCGTATGAACGCTGAGATACGGGAAGAGTCTGCGGCCCTCCGGAACGAGGATGAGACCTCGCTTCACAATCTCGTTGGTCGGCTTGCCGCTGATCTTCTCTCCGTCAAAGAAGATCTCGCCTGCCTTGAGCGGAGTCAGACCAACGAGCGACCTCAGAAAAGTGCTCTTGCCCGCGCCGTTCGCTCCGAAGATGCTGACGACGTCCCCTTCGTCGATCTGAAGCGACACGTCTTCCACCGCCATCGACGTGCCGTAGTAGACGGTTACGTTATGTGCTTCAAGCAGCGCCATGTTCGGTACCAAAGTATGCCGAGATTACGTCCGTGTTCTCTCTGACCTCTTCTGGCGGTCCCTCGCAGATCTTCTGGCCAAAGCTGATGACGATGACGCGATTGCACAGGCCAAGGATCTGCATGTTGTATCGGCAGGGCCGTGATCGTCGATGCTGTGGGAGAAGGATGGCATCTGCAGGCCGCATGAGCCGATCGAGGGCATGGTCACCGGAGTCATTGGTGAGGACCAGGGACCAGGAGATCGCCATGATCCTAAACACGCCCTCAAAGACCGGCCGTGAAAGCGCCTTGCCGTGGGCACGCTAAGGCACGGTGGTAACATCAGGAAATGAACCAGGATCAGGTATCCCTAACGGCCCAAGAGGTGGCTCGCATCCGGCGAGAACTGAGACGCCCTTGTGACGGCACCGCGGGAGCGGTCGACGAGCAGCGGTTCTTGGCCACGCTCGGGGAAGGACGTCCGTTGTTCATGCGTCCCTACCTAGCCTCCCGCACGGTCTTTTTTGACGACTGCGTGATGGCTGCGCAGAAGGAGGGGGTTCCGCAGATCGTGCTCGTGGGCGCCGGCTACGACGGCCGTGCCCTTCGCTTCCGCTCTCCCGACGTCGTCTTCTTTGAACTCGACCACCCCGCCACTCAGGCAGACAAGCTCGCCCGACTGAGCTCACTTCACATCGATGTCGATGACATCCGGTTTGGCAACCTCGACTTCGCGACTGACGATGCCGGCCTCGTTCTCGCCACGCTGGGACACCAGGCCGAGCTTCGCACCCTGTTCCTGTGTGAAGGGGTGGCGGTCTATCTCACCGAGCCGGTTCTGCGGCACTTGTTTCGAACGCTTCGGGAGCGGGCGACGTCCGGCAGCGTGCTCGCCGCCAGCTTCGCGATTGCAACGGCGGATCCGGGATTCGAGGCTCGCCGAGCGGTGTGGGAGCAGAGACTTACCCGGCTGGGAGAGGAACCCCGCACCCGTCCAGCTCGGGAGGAAGTCGACCGTCTGCTGAGGGACGAGGGGTGGCGGCCGAGTGGCGCAGTCGCCCCGGAGAATCCGGAGTTCGGAGCCCACATGTCCGGGGCACTGTTCGTGCAAGCAGTCGCGTCGACATAGGGGCGGCGATGCTTCCCGGTCTCGCCGCAGGCGCCGCTCGGACCGGCGGAACAACGGCACGAAGCCGCAACCTTCCGAGGGCTGGCGCTCGGTCCCCTGCAGCCTACATAGTGGCTGGCGCTCGAGGCCTGGGCTTGGCCAAACATGCGCGAACGCGCGAGGACGAGGGGGAAGAAGGGGCAGTGGTGAGTGACGAGGTCGTTCGCCTGGATGGCAGCGTACTCAGGAGCTCACCCGCGAGTTCGGCGAGCCGGCCTATGACCGCGTGGAGACACCGGCGCGCTCAACCACCGCCCTCTTCGGTAGGTTGCGAGGCCGCGGTTTGACCGTCGTCGCAATGGCCGCCCACCTACGCCCGGTCCGCTAGATGAAGAGGTTGACGTTCGCTTCGTCGGCTTCCCCGAGGTAAGTCGCGACACCTCCGTATTCCACTCCGTCCAGCAACTCTTCCTTCTTGAAGCCCAGAAGGTCCATGGTCATGGTGCAGGCGATCAGCTTGACGCCTTGCTCCACGGCAGCGTCGAGCAACTGCTGCAAGGTCATCGCGCCTTCCGCCTTCATGACTTTGCCCATCATCCAGGGGCCCATCCCGGCGAAGTTCATCTTGGACATGCCGAGCTTCTTGACGCCGCGCGGCATCATCGTCCCGAACATGCCCTGGAGAAAGCTCTTCTTGGCTTTGACCTTCTTGGGCTTCCGGATCGCGTTGAGGCCCCAGAAGGTGAAGAACATGGTGACGTCGTCGCCCATAGCGGCGGCGCCGTTGGCGATTATCAGCGCGGCCATGACTTTGTCAAAGTCGCCGCTGAACACGATGATCGTCTTCTTCGTGGTATCCACTTCTCTCCTCCAGTTTGGCCGATTTAGGCTACGAATGCGCGATGCAGGTAGTGGGATATGTCGTTGAAAGTGACGCCGTCTGGTGCCGCGCTGCTCAGGTTGACGAAACACATAGGGCACATCGTGACCACTTCGGACCCGGCCGCCATGAGCTGCTCCACCCTCTTCTCCGCGTTCGCAAGGGCCTTCTCGGGGTAGAGGGACTCCACCGGTCCACCACAGCACCAGGTCATGCGCCCGGACCTCTCGGTTTCCTTGAGCACCAAACCGGTGGCCGCGAGGAGCTTGCGTGGCTCCTCCACGATGTTTTCGTACCGTGCGAAGACACAGGGATCGTGGATGGTCACTTGGCCCGACAAAGTCGTCCGCGGTGCAAGATCCTTTTCCGCCAACACCTCGAGGTAGGTCCTGACCTGGACGTCATAGCCCGGGAGAAGCTTGGGATAGACGGAGCGGAGCATGTTGGTCGTGTGGGGATCGATCGTGATGACGGTCTTGACCCCGTGCTTCCGAAGGACCTCATACACCCGGCTCGCATGCCGAGCCACTACTTCGTCCGCGCCCAGATCGTAGGCGAGCGCCCCCGAATACAGGTCGTCCTCGTAGAGGCAGCCGAACTCGACCCCCGCCTGTTTCAGGAGCCGGGCGACGTCGGTAGGCACCTGGTTGTACACCGCCTTGAGCTTGGCCGACGGCCGGGCCATGAAGGCGCTTATGTTGATGAGCCGGTTGATCCTCCGGCCGAGGAAGGTGAGCCTGGCGAGCGGCGAGTCGCCCAGCCGCATTTCTGTCCGCACCAGCCCTTCGATGTAGGGGATGAGCTGATACATCATGCCCGTGTAGAGGACGGTCTGTCCTCCGCGCGGCAGATCCAGCCCTCGCGCCCACCGAGTAGCGTTCCTCCTGGAGATGGGCAGCACCGACTTGCGGAGGCGGAGGTTGTCCGCCAGGATGCCGATGACGTCGCCTGTTGGGAGCGGCATGACCTGTCTCCTAGAGTCCGAAGACCTTGCGATTGATGTGATGGCGCAGGGAGCGGACGTTCTCGGCGATGTGCACCCCGGCTGGGCAGTTGACCTCGCACATCTTGCAGAGAAGGCAGGAATAGACGCTCTCCGTCTCCTCGAGCACCCGCTCTTCCATGCCCAGGAGCACGTAGCGGAACAGCCTGCGCGGCAGGACTTCGATCCCCATGGGGCACACGGCCGTACAGATCCCACAGCTCATGCAGGCGGAGGCGTTGAACTCCTCATGGCCCCCCATCTCGGCAACCAGTCCGGGTTTGACGAGGGTGCTCATGCTCCCTCCTTCTCCGCGGCCTGGTACAGGTAGAAGCCGTCGTCGTTGGCTTCTCTGATCTCCGCCACGTGACCGTACTTGCGCATGCCCATCACCCAGAACACAGTTTCGTGCGGGGGTCGGCCGATGGCCTCGGCGATCTCCGGGATCGTGAGCGGCCCCGACTGCAACGCCTCGAGAATGCGACGGCGCATGAGGTGCTCGTCGCGGATTATCTCCCTGACATCCCGGTTCACGGCTGACATGGCGCCAACTCCTCAAGTAGACCGTCGATCATCGCTCGTATTTGGGCGTCCGTGTAGCCCAGCAGATCGATGGCGTTGCGAGGACAGACTGGGACACAGCCTCCGCACCCTTTGCAGGCGGTCCTGTCGATAGCAGCTACGGCTTTGCCATTGTCGTCGATCTGCCGGGGGGCATCGTAGGGACACGCCTCGAGACAAAGCCCGCACCATTCGCACGCCTCGGCGTCGACCACCGCGATGAGCGGGTCGAGTTCGGCGTAACCCCGCTTGAGGATGGAGGCGCTCTGACTGACCGCTGCCAGCCCGGAGGCAACGCTTTCGCCCAGATTCTTCGGGCTCTGGCAGGCACCGCAGATGAACACCCCGTCCACAACGGTCTCAACAGGCCGCAGCTTGGGATGGATCTCGTTGAAGAACCCATCGGCGCCTACCGGTAGCTTAAGCACCTTGACCAGATCGTCGTTCTGCCGCGGGACCATGCCGGTCACCAACACCACCAGATCAGCGGGGATGGTCAACTCTTCGCCACCAGTCAGTAGGTCCCGGGTGTTCACGGTGAGGCCGTACCCGGCCGAGCCCGCGCTCGCCTTGGCCGCGGTTCCGCCTGCGCCTTCCCTGGCCTCTGCCTCGGCCACAACGGGCGGTTCGTCATCGGGGAAACGTAGGTAGAGAGCACCCTTCTCCCGCGACTCGTTGTAGAGGAGTTCATACTTGCCATAAGAGCGGATGTCGCGGTAGAGATGGTATTGGCGCACCGGCCCCTTCACCTTGAGAGAGGAATGCACCGCAGCTGTACAGCAGTAGCGGGAGCAGTACTTGTTCCCTTCCGGCTGCCGGCTGCCGACGCAGTAGATGTAGACGATGCTCCTCACCGGCCTGCCCCGATACCGAAGCGGTCCGTCCTGTGCGTCGACCAGTTGCTTGAAGTCCGGCAACGTGATCACGCCCTCGAGACCGTATCCAAACTCACCATCGGACACCCGGTACGTGTCGAACCCAGTGGCCACGATGATCGAACCGGCCTGCACCGTCACGGTCTCCGCGGGCTCGCGGTTGATCCGGATCGCCACCTCGTAGTTACCGAAGCTACCCGACTTACCGACGACTTCGGCATTCGTGAACGTCGTGATGGCCGGATGCTCGCGGACCTTCTCCACTAGGCCCTGCGTCACCTGGCGACCGCTCTTGCCGTGCGGATACATCTCCCCGAAGTCGCCGACCCAACCTCCAAGCTGCTGCTCCTTTTCCACGACGAACGCGGCGAGCCCGATCTCGGCAAGCCCGAGGGCGGCCCGCAGACCGGCGATACCGCCGCCGATGACAACCACCTTCGGAAGCGTCTGCACCACGATTGGCTCGAGTGGCTCCGTCAGCCGGGTGTGGGCAATGCCCGCGCGGACCAGCCGGGCGGCTTTCTCCGTTGCTCCCGCTTTGTCGTCGGTATGCGTCCAGGAGCACTGCTCCCGGATGTTCACCTGGGTGTACTCGTAGGGGTTCAGCCCGGCCCGCTTCGCCACGTCCCGGAAGGTGAAGGTGTGCAACTTCGGAGAGCACGAGGCGACTACGATGCCGTCGAGTTTCTGTTCCTCGATATCCTTAATGATCTCCTGCTGGGTGGCGTCCGAGCACGTGAACATCGCCGTCCGGGCCACCACCACATCGGGTTCGGACTGGACCGCGGCGACAACGTCGTCCACCGACACGTAGTCGCCGATGTTGCCGCCACACTGGCACACATACACACCGATCCTGCGCCCACTCATGCCGTCACCTTCGCTCTTTCAAGGTATGCAGCGGCTTGGGCGACCGCTGCTCCGGCGTGCAGAATCGAGTCGGGGATGTCTTTGGCTCCGGCGGCTGAGCCGGCCACGAAGACGCCCGGCATGTCGGTCCGGCCGGGGTCGAGGTCTTCGTCGGCCTCGCCCACATAGAAGTACTCGTCAAGAGCAGGGCCGCCACCGGGAAACATGCGGCGCAGGTCGGCGCTCGGCCGCACGCCGACCGCCAGCACAACCAGGTCGTGCTCCGCCTGAGCCAGCCCGCCCCCGTTTTCGATGTCTTCATACGACAGGATGAGGTTGCCGTCTTCCTTCTCGGATATCTCCGAGATCCGCCCGCGCACGAAGTTGGCGCCCATGTCCTTGGCCTGCACGTAGAACTCGTCGTAACCCTTGCCGACCGCGCGCACATCCATGTAGTAGACGGTCACGTCGGCGAGGGGCAACGCGCCCATGATCAACTGGTTCTGTTTGATGGAGTACATGCAGCAGATCTTGGAGCAGAGGGGATTGTCGATGGTCTCGTCGCGGGATCCTGTGCAGAGAACATAGGCGATGTTGTCAGGGATCTTGCCGTCGCCGGGACGGACCACCGCGTTGTAGGGCCTGGTGGGAGCGAGCAGCCGGTCCATCTGCATGCCGGTGATG
>PMIZ01000349.1 GCA_003157225.1 Actinomycetota bacterium
CGTGTGGACCAGTACCTGTACCCGTTCCTGGAAAAGGATCTGGCGAATGGGACTCTGACCGCGGCGAAGGCGCGTGAGCTGATCGGGCTGTTCCTGATAAAAGCGAACGATGTCGCGTCAGTGGCCAGCAGCGTGAATATCGAGACACTCGCTGGGTTCTCCACGATGGTGAGCATGACTTTGGGCGGGGTGACGCCGGCAGGAAAGGACGGTGTCAACGAACTTTCCTACCTCTTCCTGGACGCAGAGGACGAAGTGGGACTCAACGCGGAAGAGATCACCATCAGAGTGAGCAATCGCAACCCCACCGCCTTCCTCTCCCGCGCTTTGGACGTGTCCAAGAACCTGCATGGAAAATTCAAGTGGGTCAGCGACGACACGATCATCAGCCAGCTTCTGAGTGAGGGCAGGCCCATAGAACATGCCCGGGACTACGTGCTTGTCGGCTGCTTCACGCCCTCGGTCCCCTGCCACTCGTTGGATATCACCGCTTCGGTGATAAACGGCCCCATGATCCTGGAGTTCGCCCTCAACGACGGGAAGTCCAGAATCACCGGCGAACAGGTGGGGCCGAGAACGGGCACGCCTGCCGAACTCACATCGTACGAAATGGTTTGGGCCGGGTTCCAGAAGCAGGTGGCGTTCTTCATGGCGAAGATGGTTGCGGCCAGGAACGTCGACACGGATCTCTATGCTGAGTTTGCGCCTTGTCCATTCATGTCGGCCTTCTTCAAGAGCTGTGTCGACAGAGGCATTGACCTGATCCGTGGCGGCACGGCTCCCTACGTCCGGGAGGCGTATGGGCTCTCAGGAATGCCCAATGTGGCCGACTCGCTGGCTGCTCTCAAGAAGGTCGTTTTCGACGACGAGCTCGTCGACATGTCGCACCTCGCCAGGGCACTGGACAAGGACTTTGAGTCAGAAGAAGCCCTGCTGCACGCTCTTTCCAAAGCCCCGAAGTTCGGCAACGATGACGACTACGTCGACTCGATCGCAAACGAGGTCGTCTCGCTCTTCGAAGAGGAGATGGGCAAGCACAAGGGCTTGTTCGGCGCGAAGCCCGCGCTGGCCGTCGCGACAGGGACGGGCCATTTGATCATGGGCACTCAGGTCGGCGCGACGCCGGAAGGCAGAAAAGCGGGCGAGCCGTTCGCGGAGGGCGGCATATCCCCTCATCAGGGCAGAAACATCAGCGGGCCGACTGCCACGCTGCGGTCGGTGGCCAAAATCGACCACCTCAAGGTGCGCGCCGGCTCGGTGCTCAACATGAGGTTCAATCCCGATGCGCTGGCGGACGAACAAAAGAAGACCAAGTTCATGTCCATGTTGCGCACGTACTGCGAAAGTGGGGGGTACCACGTCCAGTTCAACATCGTCAGCGCTGACACGCTGCGTGAGGCCCAGAGGCACCCGGAGAAGTACAAGGACCTACTGGTGAGGGTTGCGACGTACAGCGCCTATTTCGTCGAGTTGAGCCCGCGCATGCAGGAAGACATCATTTCCAGGATGGAGTTTCAATGATCCGCCCGGGCTTGGGTCAGCGCCATACGAGGATGTATCTCGGGGAAGGAGGTTGCGCATGAGCTACTCCGATAGTCACATCCATCTGGTCGACTACTCGGAGGTTGGCGTCGAGAACCTCCTAGCGAAAATGGCCGCGCGGGACATCGGGCTGGCCGTCAGCGTGGCGACGAGCGTCGACAGTTCCGAAGCAAGCCTCAAGCTGGCGAGGCGCCATTCCTCGATCGTCCCGGCCATCGGTATTCATCCGTGGTTTGCGGGTCGGTTCGATGCAGCCGCAAGGACCCGGTTGGAAGAACTGGCCGCGTCTGGCAATGCCAAGATGCTGGGCGAGATCGGCCTGGACTATTCTCCGCCCGACGCTCTGCTTCCGGGCCCTCCGCCGGGTGTCGCATTGCCTCCAGGGGTCAAAATCCCTGAGCTGCCCAGTGCCTGGCCGTCCCCAGAGGTTCAACGAGAAGTCTTCGTCTTTCAACTCGGTCTCGCGAAGAGGTACGTCTTGCCTGTCAACCTTCACTACAGTCACGCGCACAAGGAGATACTGGAACTCCTTTGGGATCCCGAGTACGCGGGCATCAGCGGGATTGCGCACGATTTCGAGGGCGATCCTGTCGCGATGCGTGAGTGGCTTGAGGCGGGGTTCCTAATAGCTCTCAGCTCGCATCGGTTGGTTGCCGACCCCATGCCATACCTGGTGGATGTGGTCCGCGAGATACCGCTTGATAGGTTCGTGGTCGAAAGTGACGCCAACCCGATGATGAGCCCGGACAAGGGGTCGCTCGAGGTCATGCCGGTGCTACAGCGGATGGCCGAGATAAGAGGAGTGGAACCGGAAACACTGGCGAGCATGGCCACGGCGAACCTGAAGCGGCTGCTGAACCTGTCTGCCTAGCTCTGAGGAGGTGATAGATCACATGGAATACCAAGTACTTAGTCCCTACGCGGAGGTCGATCCCATCGTGCAGATCGGGCTAAGTCCCCGGGTGCCTGACCTAAACCAGGCGACGATAGGCTTGTATGCGACTTTCAAGGAGCATTGGACGCTGATCCTTATGGAGATTGCCAAGCAGCTCAAGCAGCTCTACCCGGGCGTGGAGTTCAGTTACTTTGAGTATCCCAAAGACCTGAATGCCTACACCCAGGTAGCCGAGCTCGCAAAGGATCCCGAGTTTAGGCCGAAGTTCGAGGAGTGGGTTGGCGGCGTCGACGGTGTCATCGTGGCAAACGCGGATGCCGGATCTTGCACGCTCTACCTCACCTACAACGCGACCTTCCCCGAGCATTTGGGCAAACCCACCGTCCTTACGGTGGCTAAGGAATTCGTCGATCTCGCCAAGCGGGCGGCGGCGCTTCGGGGTGTCCCCGCCCTTCGCTACGCTCATTTCAACCTCCTGGATATTTCCTTCGAACCCGATCTGAAGCCGTGGGTTGACACCATCATCCCTGAACGAGTGGCTGACGCGATGGATGAGATCGTAGCCGGCCTCACGGAGCCGCTCACGTCGCAGGAGGCCGAAGTTCCTGTGTTGCCACCGCCAAACTCCACGCGGGTGGCCACGAAGGGAAATCTGCAAGAGGTCAACGAGTACTTATACCGCCGCGGCTGGACATACGGGATGCCCGTGATACCCCCAACCGAAGACGCAGTCAAGGAGATGCTTGCGGGGACCGACCTCCCCCCCGATCACGTGGTAGCCAAGATTCCGCCGCTCATGGGCAGGGCGACTGTCGAGAAGATTGCAGTGAATGGGGTCATGGCGGGATGCCTGCCCACCCACCTGCCGGCGTTGATAGCTGTCGTCGAGGCTCTCGCCGATCCTGGCTCGTGGGTCGAGGGTTATACCTGCAGTGTTGCTTCCTGGGCACCTCTTATCATAGTGAATGGACCTGCGCGCAAAGACCTCGGCTTATGCGACGGGCCGACGGCACTCAGTCCTTACAAAAAGGGCAACGCCGCCGTTGGCCACGCCGTCGGGCTGATGGTGATGAACCTTGCCGGGATCAAGGCCGGTCGGGAGGACATGGCCTTGTTCGGGCACGAAGGCCGCTTCGGCATGTGCCTCGCCGAGAAGGAAGAGGATTCTCCTTGGGAGCCACTTCACGTCTACTATGGTCTGAGCCCGCAAGACAGCGCCGTCACCGTCTCGTGGCCGAACACGCGCAGCATCTTCATTTTTCCTGAGAACGTCGGGGCGGTCCTCAAGGGCATGTGCGACAATATCCCGGCTTTCGGGTGCGATCCTGGTTGCACGACCATCATGTGCCCACCGCTCGCCAAGCTTCTGGCCGCGAACGGGTTCTCCCGCACAGGTCTGGTGGACTATCTGGTGGAGTACGCTCGGATTCCGACCACCCAGCTCAATGTGCGGTGGCTGATCGGGAATCACCACCGGCCCCAGAACGTGCCCCTCCCCCTCGACCCCACGCGTTCGGTGCGCAAGTTCTGGTCGGGCATGCACCTACCCATCGTGGTCGCCGGCGGCACCGGACCGGCCCTCGCCTTCTACGGCGGGGGCGGTGACCACGGAGGCCCGATCACCAAGAGGATGCGGCTTCCGGAGAGATGGAGCGAGCTCGTGGCCCAGTACAAAGACTACGAAGAGGAGATTTGAAGCTCCGCAGCCCCAACCGTTGCGGCCGAGCCTGAGGGGTACGTTTATTCCGATTCAAGCTGCTATTCGGTGATATTCATGAACCAGCCCGCCGAGCCGGTCTACTCGGACGATCTCACCGTCGGCGCAGTTCACGGTCGCCCTGGGCTGCGGGGTTTGAAGAGATAGTCCTCGATGCGGTCGCTCCTCGTTGTAATGCTTGACGTATTCCCTGAGGATTCGGGTAAGGTGGCGTTCGCCCAGGACAAGGATATGGTCCAAACACTCCCGCCGTGCTGTTCTTACGAAGCGCTCGGAAAAAGCATTCGCCTGAGGTGAGCGTATGGGGGTGCGAATGACCCGTATGCCCTCCGAGCGAAACACCTCATCAAACCGCCCTGAGTACTTGGCGTCGCGGTCACGGATCAGGAAGTGCGCCTTGGCTAGACGATCTTCAATTGCCAGGTTGCGGGCCTGCTGGGTAACCCAAGCAGAACAGGGGTGGGCCGTGACGCCGGCCAGGTGCACCCTGCGGGTGGAGATCTCGATGAAGAAGAGAACGTAGAGCGTCTTCAGCCAGACAGTCTCCACGCAGAAGAAGTCGCACGCCACGATACCGGCGGCCTGCGCGGCCAAGAACTCTTTCCAGGAGGGCCCGTCTCGTCGCGGGGCCGGCTTGAGGCCGTGGCGACGAAGCACTGAGCAGACGCCGGTTGCGGAGACTGAGATGCCGAGCTTCTTCAGTTCGCCCCGGATGCGCAGGTAGCCCCAGCGCGGGTTCTCCCTGGCCAGCCGAAGGATAAGCGTCGTCACCTCCCGCGCAATTCTCGGCCGCCCCAGTCGTCGCTTGCCTCGGTAGGTCCACTTGCGCCTGACGAGCTCGCGGTGCCAGCGGAGCACGGTCTGGGGTGAAACCGGGAAGGATCGCCAGAGGTTGCGGGGCAGCAGTCTGCTCGCTGCCGCCAGCAGGATCCGATCCCACCGCTTGAGGGGCAGGCGACGACCTCTCGAGAGCAAGCGCAACTGATGGCGTAGGACCAAGATCTCGATCTCGCGAGCAGCATCATCGCGATCTCGTGCGGTCAGCAGACGTAGCAGGCGGCGAACGGCAAAGTAGGCGAGCGACAGCAGCATCGGCACTCCAGAGAAGTAGGTTGGGAACCCTGATCCTAACGGATGCTGCCACCGCTCTAGCAAACGGATTGAGAGTTCACGGACCCCTCAGGATGTGTTCGGTGCGGTTGTGCTGAGCGCCGTTCAACGGATGAGTGACGGCGTGCTTGGTGAGGATGAGGCAACCGAGGTCGTTGTGGGCACCCTGATTGGAGGATTCGCGGGCTGTCCTTGAGGCGGCGAGCACGACTGAAGCTGACCCAAACACCGGCAACTCACTAGTTTCAGAATAGGAGGGCGCACGTGTTTCGTGGTGCGCTCAAGTGCGCTGATCGAGGGTTTATGGACCCCTCGCCCTCAGGGGTAACAAGGCATGTGATCCGACGCTCAAACATCCGCAGCAGACCTAGAAGACCCCGGCAGACCTAGAAGGTCCGCCGGGGTCTCGCATCTACCGGTATCGCGACTTGGAGTCGCGCTCAAGCTCCTACAGGCGGTGCGGATTACGCTTACCAGTACCGCGTCCATAGCTCGTTATCGAGCCCGCGTATGAACACGTCGATGCGGTTGGCACCCCACGAGACTGCCGCTGGAGAGGAACCTGCCGCCAATTCCCCACCCAGATCCTCCCATCCCGACCAACCTCCGCTGTACGCGCGGTGCATCGGGTGGGTGTTCGTGCCGCGCACGAACACGTCCAGGCGGCCACTCGCCCAGGAACTAACCGTCGGACTTCCAGTGAACACTCCGCCCAACTTGACGAAACCGGACCAAACAGATCCGTTCCAAGACCGCGTCCATAGCTCGTTATCGAGCCCGCGTATGAACAGGTCGATTCGGTCGGGCCCCCACGAGACTGCCGCTGGAGAGGAACCTGCCGCCAGTTCCCCACCCAGATCCTGCCACGCGGACCAGACGCCGCCGGCGTACGCGCGGTGCATCGGGTGGGTGTTCGTGCCGCGCACGAACACATCCAGACGGCCACTTCCCCAAGAACAGACCGCCGGACTCTCCGTG
>PMIZ01000468.1 GCA_003157225.1 Actinomycetota bacterium
ACCACCCCGGCTCTTGACCGGCGCAGCTTGCGGTGGTTTGGGATCTCCGCCTGCACGGCGACCCCGGAGGGTCCGCCTCCATCACTGGCACAGCACGCTTCATGTTGGCGAGCTTCTACATCGTCATCACTTCGCTTTCAGGACACACGACGGGTCCGTAAACTCTCGATCTGTTTGCTTGAGCGGCGGCATCCGTTAGGATCAGGGCTCCCAACCTACCTATCTGGAGTCCCGATGCTGCTGTCGCTCGTTTACTTTGCCGTTCGCCGCCTGCTACGTCTGCTGATCGCGGGGCGCGATCGCGATGAGGTCGCCCGCGAGGTCGAGATCTTGGTCCTACGCCACCAGCTCCAAGTACTCTCAAGAGGTCGTCGCCTGCCGCTTGGGCGTTGGGATCGGATGCTGCTTGCGGCGGCGAGCAGGCTACTGCCCCGCGAAAGGTGGAGGTCTTTCCCGGTCTCCCCCCAGACCGTACTTCGTTGGCACCGGGAACTGGTGAAGCGCAAGTGGACCTACCGACGCAAGCGACGACTGGGGCGGCCGAGAGTCGCAAAGGAGCTGGCAACGCTTATCCTCCGACTGGCCAGGGAGAACCCGCGCTGGGGTTACCTGCGGANNGAGTTCTTGACCCAGCAGGCCGCCGGCATCATGGCCTGCGACTTCTTCTGTGTAGAGACTGTCTGGTTGAAGACGCTCTATGTTCTTTTCTTCATCGAACTCTCCACACGCAGGGTGCACCTGGCTGGCGTCACCGCCCATCCCAATTCCGCCTGGGTGACACAACAAGCCCGCAACTTGGTGATAGAAGATCGCTTGGCTGGCACCCGGTTCCTGATCCGGGACCGCGACGCCAAGTACTCGGGAGCTTTCGACGAGGTATTTCGCTCCGAGAGCGTACGCGTCATCCGCACGCCGATACGCTCTCCGAAAGCGAATGCTTTTTCCGAGCGCTTCGTAAGAACAGCACGGCGGGAGTGTTTGGACCACATCCTCATCTTCGACGAACGTCATCTCGAACGAAGCCTCACGGAGTACATCAGCCGCTACAACAAGGAACGACCGCATCGGGGGCTGTCTCTTGCGACCCCGGAACCCAAGCCAGCCTTGACTCGTGTCAACGGCGAGATAGTCCGGGTGGCCAGGCTTGGTGGATTGATCAACGAATATCACCGAAAAGCGGCATGACCGGAATAAACGTACCCCTCAGGTTGTATTGGCTCTCTGATTACCGCTCTTTCCAGGGAAAAGTGCAAGTCAAACGGTTTTTGCACCCCTCAGGGTGTGCGCCTGGGTTCATTGCTCATCTGAGCTTCCTAGTCAGCCTTCGCAACGAATCTAGGCAGGCATCTTCCCACGCGGGCCTCGTGAATCGAGAAGGCCTCCTTCGCCAACACCAGAACCTGGCCTGAGCTGCCGTAATTGATAGTAAGTTGACAAGCGACGGAACTCATGCGAGCATAAGCTGAAGCTGTTCACTATCCCCGGGGGGGGTCTATGGCATAGCTCAGCACCAGTTTCTTACGTACTCTCTCGGTCATTCGTCAGCAGAATACAGACAACTTATCTTGTTAGTTGCGTCATCGCATGAAACAGGAGTTGGACATGATGATAAATGGTAGACGAAGTTTGAGGGCAGCTCTAGTTGCTGTGGTGGTCGGAATAATCGTCGGCTGCTCGATTCCCGCTGCGTACGCCTATAGTGACGCCCACAGCGCCACCGGGTCATACGGTCCCTATTCGGGCTACAAGTACAATGACAGGGCTAACATATACACCAACACTCCCCAGCCTTCGGGGACCACTGTCTGGGGAGTTGAAGAGATATGGACAGTTCCGCAATACACGGTCGTTCCGACCGGGTACATGGGGGTGTCACCTAGGGTCTACACGGCTTCGGGCTCATTGGTCGCGTCAGCCGGCTATGCGTACAACACGGCCTCCGCGTATTACTTTCAGAATACGTGCGGGTACTGGGCAGCCCCGTCTGGGTATTACAAGAGCCAGGGGTTGACTCAGGTGTGGGATACGGGCACGAACATGTACCGTACTCATTGGACGCAGACAACCCCGAACTGCTTAGAGAGTTGAAAGAGGTAGTTCCATGCGCCTATCATCGCTCAAATCATTCAGCCGCAAGGGAGTTGCGCTCATCGCGGCGCTAGTCATTGGCCTCGTCGTTGGAATCGCCGGAGGAAGTATCGCGTTTGCCTCGACTTCCAATCATTCGACAACCGTCCCTTCTGTTCCCCCCGTAGCAAGGAACGCCCAAGGCTTGACCTATGGGTCCGCCCTAAACGCGAGATCGCCGGAGGAGGAGCCCGACCTTGTCCAGGCTCAGGCGACCAACGGCGAGATTGGATACGTTCTGCGGACGGACCTTGAGGAGCCGACTCCCAAGTCGCCTCAAGAGGCGCTCGCGAGGCAGGCATCGGAGGCTGGCAAGACCCGAGTGATACCGGTATGCGAGTCAGATGGAGTGACCAAGATCGGTGTCTTTGTGGTTCAAGTGGGGAGTCCCACACCGCCGCTAGGCAAGTGAGCCTGCTTGTCTAAGAAAGTCTTTATAGCCACGCCCGGCGGCGGGGCTCAAGGAGGCTGCGGGAAGGAGCTCCCTTCCCGCAGCTTGGGAATGGGGAGCTCAATGGTGCCCACGCGCGTGTCCAGGCGGCGGTCCCGGTAGCCGTTGCGCAGGCACAGACGATCCGGACTCCGCTCACCCAGGGCGGCCCCGGTCTTTCCCCTCACCTCGATCTCCATGAGCTCCCGGAGCACGAGGGGCACGTTTATTCCGATTCATGCCGCAATTCGGTGGTACTCGTTGATCAATCCGCCGAGCTTGGCCACACGGACCACCTCGCCCTCGGTGAGCTTCAAGCCTGGTTGGGGTTCCGGGGTTTCAAGAGACAGTCCGCGGTGGGGTCGCTCNNTTCCGAGCGAAACACCTCATCAAAGGGCCCCGAGTACTTGGCGTCGCGGTCACGGATCAGGAACCGGATCCTGGCCAAGCGATCCTCCATCGCGAGGTTACGGGCTTGTTGGATGACCCAGGCGGAACCCGGATGGGCGGTGACACCAGCCAGGTGCACCCTGCGTGTGGAGAGTTCGACAAAGAACAGCACATAGATCGTCTTCAGCCGGATAGTCTCCACGCAGAAGAAGTCGCAGGCCATGATGCCGGCCGCCTGCTGGGTTAGGAACTCCCTCCACGAGGGCCCCTCTCGACGCGGGGCCGGCGGGAGTCCATGGCGGCGAAGCACTGCGCAGATGCCGGTTGCCGAGACGGAGACGCCGAGCTTCTTTAGTTCGCCCTGGATCCGCCGGTAGCCCCAGCGTGGGTTCTCTCTCGCCAGCCGGAGGATAAGCGTCGTCGTCTCCTGCGCAACCCTCGGTCGGCCGGGCGGCCGCTCGTGGCGGTAGGTCCACTTGCGCCTCACGAGCTCCCGGTGCCAGCGCCGGAGGGTCTGCGGGGAGACCGGGAAAGAGCGCCACAGGTCGCGAGGCAAGAGCCCGCTCGCCGCCGCCAGTAGGATCCGATCCCGACGCCCAAGCCGCAGCCGGCGACCTCTTGAGAGCACACGGAGCTGATGGCGCAAGACCAGGATCTCGATCTCGCGAGCGGCATCGTCGCGGTCCCCACTCGCAGTTAGCAAGCGCAGCAGGCGGCGGAGGGCAAAGTAGAGAAGCGACAGCAGCATCGGCACTCCCGAGGTAGGCTAGCGAGTGCTGATCGTAACGGATAGGGCCGCTCTGGTGGGCGAATCGAGAGTTTTCGTACCCCTCGCGGCGAACTCAAGCTTTATACGATCTATTCCCCTGCGCACCACCAAGACGGCGTTGTGCGGCCCACGAAGCATGAAGCCGAAGCCGATAGCCCGGAATTCGACGGCAGAACCACCGAATAAAGGGTCAA
This sequence comes from Actinomycetota bacterium, assembly GCA_003157225.1. The sequence continues at coordinate 3,911 of PMIZ01000468.1, forward strand.
CACGGGTTTCAGGGCGTCGAGCGCGACGTGATTCTCTTCTCTCCATGCATCGGGAGTGACATGCCGCTAGGGGCCCAGAGATGGCAGACCTATTCGTAGGGACCGCCGCCAACGCTGACTAGTGTGTCACGCGCCCAAGCGGAGATCCCGTCTAGAGTCGTCATCGGAGAGCTCATGATGCGGCGCCATCGGATGGGTAGTGCGATGGCGCCCAGAAAGACCGGCCACGTGCGGCGTTTCTACCGGCCAGTCAACGCGAAGTACACGCACGTGCGTTAGAGCGCGGACCCCCTGATGGAGCACGACATGGGTGCGCCCATGGGACGTGACACGAACGGGCAGTGCTGTCTGCAATGAGACCGCTGCCCTGACTAATTCTGTCCATGGCGTGCCGCCCCTAACGGACCCCGCGCGCGGGGTCCGGCCGAACGGCGATGACGATGAGATCGTCGGCCAGATGACCTCCGGCGAACTTCGTTGCGCTCGATACCACGCTGTCAACGGTCTCTTGGATACCCTTGCCTTTCGCAGCGGCGAACTCCTCAAGAACCCCCTGCTCACCGAACAGCTCGTTGCCGTGCCGAGCCTCGGTAAGTCCATCGGTGTAGAAAACTAAAGTCTCGTCGCTCTCAAGCTCGAAGGTGGCCTCATGAAAAGGTCCTCGACCCGCTCCCAAAGGACCGGCGGGCCGGACTTCGAGGGCACGGGGTGCGCGTCAGAAAACGACCGGTGGCGGATGTCCGGCTGAGGACCGGCTGAGGAGATGGTCACCGTCGACTTGGTCTCATGCTGGCCCTGGTCGATGAGGTGACGGTAAGCCGTCCCTCGGGCGGAGGGACAGTGGTGACCTCGTCTTTGTTCCTGCGCTAGGAAGATCTGTGTCGTGGGGTCGATCAGAGGCCCTGCGCCTGAGGGTCAGTCGTCGCCGTCACCAGACTGCGCCGCCGGCTGAACGCCTGAGACGACCAACGTGGTCTCCCGGGGAGCCGGCCTGGCCGAGTCCGCGCCCTTCACATCGGCCCAGAGCACCTGATTGAGGACGTCATAGGGAGCGGCGTCGGCAACCTTCCAGTTCATGTCGCTGGAGAGCTCTGCCAGTCGGCGGCGCGGATCGCCCGGCGCATACGAGGCCACGCTCGGGTTCACCTGGCCGATGATGCTCTTGGCCGGCAGGATGGCGGAGTAGGTCGCGTTGTTGTGCGGCGCGGAGTCCCATCCCCCGATGATCGGAGTGGCGAAGTGGTCATACTGGCTCATCGGGCCCACGCCGAGCAGCAGTTCGATGGTCTTCAGCACGCTGTTGGTGTCGTAGAAGCGGTGGTCCACGGTGGATTGCTTGATCCAGGGACTTATCACTTGGACGAAGGAGCGGTGGGTGTCGACGTGGTCGCTGCTGAACTGGGAGTCGTCCTCGACGACGATGATGGCGGTGCTATCCCATATGGGACTCTTGCTCACGGCCTCCACCAGTTCGCCCACGGCATAGTCGTTGTCGGCCATCAGGGCGCTCGGCGAACCGTTGCCCGGGTTGAGTCCCATGGTGTGATCGCGCATGAA
>PMIZ01000506.1 GCA_003157225.1 Actinomycetota bacterium
CGGCATCTACCTGAACGCCACCACGCCGGTACGCACCCTTCGCATGCGGTGGACAGCCATGACCAGCGGCAAAACGATCGTCACCGGAGAACACCCAAGCGAAACAGCCGACGATCTCGTCTTCCTCAAGGGCCTGATCGAAGAGGGAGCGCTGCGTTCAGTCATAGACCGGCGCTACCCGCTTGAACAGATCGTCGAAGCCCACCGCTACGTGGATCAGGGGCACAAGAAGGGGAACGTGGTCATAACGATTGATGCCGACTGAGTCAGACGCGACTACACAGTCCGTGTATGCCCGCTGCGGTGGCGGACAAGAGCGTAGACGGCCGGTATCAGTGGACCTCTTCGCTCTGCTCGCCAAACCGCAGACCATCGGGCCCCCAGGGCAAGGCCCCGTCGGCCGTGATCTTCTGGATGTGGGGGACCTGATCGTAGTGATCTCCGACATCCGCGACAGACACGTACGTGGTTCCGTCTCTGACACGAATCACCAGACCGTCGGCGTAGCCCAGGTCACCTATCCGCAGCAAGCCCTTATCCTGCCACAGTTCGTTTCCGCCGGAGTCGATGCGCTGAGCGTAGTAGACGTAGCCTTCGCCCGGCACGTCGTCATTCCAGACGACTACCGCGCCCCCTGAGCCATCACTGCTCGCACCGAAGAGCATCTCGTCGGAGTGCAAGCCGATGGCGAGCTCTATCCCGCCTTCACCCCATTGGAGACGGCCCTCGGCATCTATGTGCTGGACCGCTAGAAAACGGCTCTTGAATTCCGGTGGACGGCCCGGCACCGAACCGGTGGTGTTCGAAAACGCAAACACACCACCCTGGCCATCGCTCACGAACAGTCTGGACATTGCCCACCATGCGTGGTCATCGAGGTAGTCCGTAGTGAGACTCCACAGCACCTTTCCACTCAGGTCGACCCTCTGCATGTTCAGTGGGCCCCTGTGATATTCGACCACCCAGGATACGATGACATCTCCGGCCTTGCCGGCCGTAACACACGCGTCACAGTCGTCGCCGCCGGCAGGCGCCGGCGAGCGTTTCTTCAGACACCTGGGCTGAGTCCAAACGAATCGTCCTGAGGCATCGATGACCTGGAGGTAGATACCTGGACTGGTGCTGGGGTCATGAGGTTCGATCCAGACGACCCAGGTATTGCCGCTGCTATCAGAGACCGCGTTGTATTCATCCACGTTGGCGATGCGTGACGGCGCCGTCCACAGAGGCTTCCAATCTGCATCCATGCTCTGGAACTGCAGGTTCCCAGCCGAGTCGAGCCCCGTCACCACGCAGCCGACCGCCTCCGGCGGCGACTGCAGCGGCCGGCCCGGCGTCCCCACTGCAATCGGCTCTCCTACCCAGACCGGGGCTCCGCTGGTGTCCAGCTTTCTTGCCGAGGGTCGACCGGCGAAGCCCCCGACGACGACCAGGTCGCCATCACGAGGGGCGACCATGTAAGAGAACGTGCTGCGTTGGCCTTCTTGGGTCTGGAGCTGCGGCTGTATGTCGTCCAGCTTCACGCCACCGCCGCCCCATAGAAAGTCCCCGTTTGAACTCACCTTCTGAAGGTACGTGATAGGGCTATCCCCGGCTTGAGTCTGATAGGCGGTGATCAGGTTCCCCTGCTTGTCAAACGCAATCGCAGGAGTGATGACGCGAGGCGGGGGAAAGTAGGGCGGGTGGGGCCCCCGGGGGACAAACACCCAACACAGAAAGCCCATGAAAGGCATGCCGCAGAACACCAGCACTAGAAGAAGGATGACGACCCAGACTCTTGCCGGCCGCGGCTGGTCGGTTTCCTGCGGTCTGTCGAAGAACGGGTCCATTCCTAGGACAGCAATCGTGAGTCCACGGAAACCATGGCGATCGAGGCAGCGACGAAACGTGATCGAGACAAGCGAGCCCCCCTTTGCTCCCACCCAGGTTCTTGTCCTCCCTCGCGCAACACAACGAGTGTATCGTCAAACAAAGCGGAGAGGTCAACATGGTATTCGCAGTTCATGAAGGTACGAGACGTGATCGGACAAGCCGGGCCGAGTGACGGTTGCCTGCAAGCCGGGGCACGGGCTAGCGGCCGGAACCCTCACTGGCATCACGAGGCAGGCCGGCAGAGCGAAAACACCGGCCCGTCCACGCACACGTACCTCGAACGGAAGGCGAGACTCACCACTCAACACGTTGGCTACGCTGAATCTCGCTCTCGCGTCGCTCGGGCACTCCTGCTTCCGCGGCGAAATCGGGCCAATGTCGCACAGCCGATACTACGCGGTCCAACATCTCGCCTGCACGCGTCGGCTTGATGCCGGCCGTGGCGGCGAGGGCGAGCAGGTCGACGCGCTCGAATCCGTCTCGTTTGCCGTTGATGCTCATCTGGTGCCTGCTCGTCCGTTCGCCGGTGGGATTCAACGCGTACGAAACGTCGAAGGCAGGCGAGAGAGACCATTCACCTCGTCGATTCATGAGGAACGCGATGTTCTTCACGTGATCGTCGCAATTGCGGCCCGCCACATTGAAGAAGGCTCGCAGCACTTGCTGGTCCGAGTCCTTCTGCGGAAGGCCCAAACGTCGAATGACCCCGATCGCTTGCTCGTATGAATAGCTCGCGGGTTGCCTGAAGTCGAAGTGGGCCAGAGCCCCGAGGGATTGCATGTGAAGCTTCCCTCCCCGTGTCGTCCGATCGAACCGCTTCGTCATGAAATGGCTTCGACCGCCTTCATGATGAAGACGGCATTGCATCATCTCGATGCCGGCCTCGGCGGCCATCAGGTGATAGGCGAATTCGATTCTTCCGTAGCCCATCGGAGTCGCTATCTCGGTATCCCAGTCGCTCGAAACGCCGTCGAACTTCATGAGCCAGTGTTCGAAACCCGCCCCCGCATCGACCTGCCCCGACCGGAACTCGTTGGTCGTCGGGTTCCAAGCCAGGATCGCCTTCGCCCTCGCACCGCCGGCCGACGTGCCGACACGCAGTATGTCGTTGACAGCTTCGCGGTCATCGTCGCCTGAGAACACGCCACCGAGACGACCGCGTTCGGTGAGGATCTGGTTGGCGAGATCGACCAGGCTCGCCACCTCGATCGCGTGTTTGCTCTTCGGCGGTGCACTCGTGGCCGGCTCGAACTCGAGTGCCCCCATGCCTCGGCTCCCGACATAGCAGAGGCGTTCAACGGGATGGAAACTCGCAGCGGTGCGTCCCTGCGCCGCAAGCCACGCGTCGATGATGGCATTGCCAAATCTGTCCGGCAGGGAGTCCGCGAGCAATCCCGGTAGCGCCCTGAAGGTGTTCCTCGCAAGCGCCGGGAATTCGTAGGGAAACTCCGCCAGTGGCATCGAGAGCGGGGCCAGTTCGATGCCGCTTCCCAAGAAGTCCGGCGAGTACTGGAAGACTCCGATCTCCCGGTCTTCAAGCCAGGTGACGGCGCCGATCAGACTCCCCCAGAGCATGACGCGTGCGTCATCGGTCATGGCCGTCTTCTCCGTCGCCCCACGACCACGCAGGGGGTTCATCGCTCACCCGAGCGGGACGTGCGCGCTTGCGCTCTCCGGTGCCGGCTCCAACCCGTTCGATGGGCCTCACCGTGGGATCGGGCAGCAAGCTTTCGAGGCTCTGCTGGATTCTCAGCGCCGTGAGAACTCGGACGAAGGTGTCCAACGAAACGCCTTGTCCTTTTTCGAGCCTTCCTACGGTCCTGACCGAGACGCCGGCTTCCTCAGCGAGCTGCTGCTGCGTCATGTTGCGGGAAAGCCTGATGCTCTCCACACGCTTGCAGAGAGCGGCCTCGATCTGGCTGCTTGTTGCTAGTGAGAAGTCGATGGAATAGGCCATCTTATGCCTCTTATCATCAGGAAGTGGCCGTTACTAGCAATATATCACCGCTTGTCTGCTGAACCGGTGAGCAAAACACACAACCAGTAGTATCTTACCGTTAATCGAGTATGAGTGCCATCTGTAGGCAATCTATTGCTGATTCACAAGCAGCTTGTGGTCAACGCTTCCGCTGGCTCGCGCGTGAGCTCCGCGTGACGTTGGGCTAGGACCCGACGTCGACGACCACTATCTTCCACTCCTCGACTACTTTGGGATCGGCTTGCTTGACGAGGGCGCGGAGCCGGCCGAGCAGGCTCCAGCACCTACAACTCGTCCGGCGACTGCTTCTCGAAGCTGATGAGGGCGAACTTGTCCAGACGCAGTGGGAGGGTTCTCCCGCGAACGCGCGAAGACTTGCTGGCACCCAGTGAGCCCGACCAGGAGGGTCTTGTGACACCAGCGCGCTGGAACGCCAAGGAATGGATAACAGCTCTTAGGCCATTGAACCTCGATCTGCCTCCGGTCGGGGTGAAGTTCTTCTCGAGGCCCCCCGAGGATATGCAGCGACTGGATGGCACTCTTCGCCTGTGCCAGATGCTTCGAAGAGCCCAGAATGGGCACGCATTCTATGCTACGCCCGAAAACCACGCATGCGGCGGCGGGCTGTACATCATGGGCAAGCCGTTGCCCCATGTGTTTACCACAGGCGAGTATGTCGCGGGTATCCAAGTCTGTGAGGATTTCAAGGCAGGCCGCCGGATATATGATTCCCTCCCGAGACTCGACGCCGACAGCACGATCGACTACGTCGCCTTTGCCCCACTGGACGCGATATCTTTTAGTCCGGATCTATTGATCCTGCTAGGTAATCCGGACCAGACTGAGGTGTTACTCAGGGCATACAGCTATTCGACGGGCAAGCTCTGGATGAGCCGCTGCACCCCCGTGATCGGCTGCGCCTGGACATACATGTATCCCTACATCACCGGCGATCTGAACTTCGTCGTCACCGGCCTGAGTATGGGGATGAAAGCCGCGAAGCTCTATCCCCAGGGGCTTCAACTCATCACGATCCCGTCCGATCTTTTTCCTTTGTTCATTCAGAGTCTGAAGAACATGCCGTCCGTATTGCCATTGTTGCAGCCAGGCGCAGACGAGTTCCGCAGCAAGCTGCTTGTCAGCCTTGGCCTCGACCCAAGCCACTGAAACGGAGTCCCCAGATGCAGAACAGCATCGACCCAAGAACGAGTGCTCTGCTCATCCTGCATTGGCAGAACGAACTGGTGAAGCCGGGTGGCTTGGTGGCCGCTGTATTCTCCGGAGTGCTGGCCGAATTCGGAACGATTGAACGGATGCAGGATGCGCTTGAAGCGAGCAGAAAAAAAGGCGTCCTGGTGGTCTATGTGAACGCGAGCCACAGGAAAGGCTACCCCGAGCTGCCCGCGAATCCGGCGCCTCTTGCCGCCGGCCTGGTAAGAACGAACGCGTTCATCAGAGGGACATGGGGCACCCAGGTGATCGACGAACTCGGGCCGCTGGGGGATGAGATCGAGATCTCCAACTACGCAACAAGCGCGTTCATCTACAACGAACTCGACCTCATTCTTCGAAACCGCGGGATCACGACCGTCGTACTTGCTGGGTTGGCCACCAATTGGGTCGTAGAGAGCACCGCGCGGGACGCCTTCAACAGGGGCTATTCCGTCGGGACCCTGGCCGATTGCTGCAATAGTCCCAACAGAGAGGCACATGAGTATTGCGTCACGAACACGCTCCCCATGCTGGGGGTCGTCTGCCACGCCGATGAGTATGTGACAGCCCTCTCTTGCACCTAGCGGCACGCGGGGCATCGGAGCCGCGGGGTGATGGCGATGGTGCTTGACGCGAAGGGATCCTGGAGCTGTTTGGACCGGGGCTGATCTCGCACCAGCCTAGAACCTACGACGCATTGAGGTACGGAAGCGAAGTCGTAGGGTATCCTGACCATGAAGGTGCGAGACGTGATCAGGCTGCTTCTCGACGACGGATGGTTCCAGGTCGCCCAATCCGGGAGCCACCGTCAGTATAAGCACCCGACCAAGCCCGGTCGGGTGACGGTCGCGGGCAAGTCGGGGCACGAGTTGGCGGCTGGGACGCTGGGCAGCATCGCGAAACAAGCCGGAATCGAGGTCGAGCGGCAATGAGAACCTTCGCGATCGTAATAGAAAACGCGGGCAAGAATTTCTCCGCCTACGCTCCGGAGGTGCCGGGTTGCGTTGCCACAGGCTTGACCGAGAAAGAGGCCGAGGCGAACATGCGCACCGCGCTCGAGCTTCACCTGACGGGCATGGAGGAAGACGGCCTCCTGGTCGAGTCTCGTGACGTGGTCGTGCGGCGGGTACGGGTCGGCTCCGCTCGGCGAGCTTCGTAGTCAGATCGCCGTTTCGGCGACCCGACTTGTTCTAGGGGCGGGTTGTGGCGCGACTCACCCCACTCAGTGAAGTAATCGGCGTCGATCCGCTTCACCTCGTGGGTCGCCATCGGACTGACCCCGAGGTTGTGGTCGATCATCAGTTCCGCGAGTTTCTGGCCGTCGTAGACGGTCTGAGTCGAGCTACCTTGCGTCCCGGATTGCACCGTGATGGTACAAATCTTCGGACCCCTCCGCGCTCAAGCCGGGGGCGGGGCTGAAAACGCCTGGCGCATAGATTCCAGCCGCTTCGCCGCAGCCAATGCGGCACCCAACCATTCCTCCGCGGAACGCGAGTCGTTCGGCCTTGTCACACCGGGGAGTCCGGTTGTGCATTCGAGTGTGATCGCGCCTGTGTACCTTGTCGCGGCTATCTTCGCCATCTGCTCCTGCCAGTCGATGCCGCCTTCGAACGGGATCAGGTGTTGGTCTCCGGAGCCGTCGTTGTCGTGCAGGTGCAGTGCAGCGAGTCTATCCCCGAACATCGATAGCAGGTCGATGTCGGGCTCATTGCAGTTCCTGTGGCCCGCGTCATAGCAGAACCCCAGGTTCGGGGAATCGACGCGGTCGAAGACGTACTTCAAGTACTCATGGAGGTAGATATTCTCAAGCGCGATCGTCACACCACGCTCTTCCGCGGCGGCAACCAGGCGCGTGATGCGCTCAACGCCTAGGTTGTTCGGCGGCGGTGAATCGTGGTCTTGAAGATGAACGACGAGGGTCGACACGCCATCCAGGGCTGCCTCTTCGACCGTGCGCAGGTATGTCCCATAGGTGGTGACGCCGTCAAGGTTGTCGAGCCACAGCGCGTTGACGAACTCGTAGTCGCGAGCAAAGGGCGCATGGCCGTCCCCGACGCGCAATCCCGCCGACCGCGCCCGATCTGCGAATTCACGGTGCCCGGACCACCCGAACCAATCGTCACGCCACAGCCCAACAGCATCGAACCCGGCTGTCTTGACCAGGGCAAACCGTTCATCCAGGGACATCTCGTACCCGAAGTACTGATAGAGGGAATACAAGACTCGTGCCTCCTGATTCCGTGGGGTCATTGCCTAGGAGATGCCCGGCCACGCCCATTCATACTAGCCGGTCGGGTGGACAGAGCCAAGAGACGGCGCGCCCTACGACGGCGTCACGACGAGCCGCTTGCCAAGGTAGCGGCCGCGCGTTCGAGAGGAGAGAGAGAGTGACCGAGAGCTTGGCTGGGTCGAGGAGCCTGCCGTGAGTCTAGGCCCTTTGGGCAGCTACCTCTTCAGGTCGACCGCGAAGACCGCCGGGGTCGGTACTTCGCACCAGGATCGGACCGCGTCGGCGAGTCGCCCGTGGATTCAGGAGCCGATCTGATCCCGGACCCTGCAGTTGTCGAATTCTCCGGACCGCCCGCGAGTGAGCAATTCCAGCACGACGTCGAACACCTGCTGGATGAACTCCAGCGGGACGTCCTGGTGGAAGAGGTCGCGCATGGAGTTGACGAAGACCATCCGGGATCTGGACCAGGCGAAGGGCAGCGCCAGCATGTGTTCGTGGGTGCGCACGGCGAGGTCTCGTGTAGGGAGGCCGTCGCTCTCTGTTCAAGATCGGGTCTTGTTTGGGCGGGGTCGTGCGGGAGGCCGGATCGTGAGTCTTGGTCCGGGGGTCAGCTACAACTGACGGGCGCTCGTTGAGTATCAGCCTTCGCGTAGGCGCTCCTTCACTTCCAAGGGCAGCCGGTCCTCGATCATGCCGACGTAGCGCCCGGCGAACTCGATGATGTCCCGCGCTTCCTGGGCGCCGATCAACCCCGGTTGTTCGTACACAGCCGCGTGGCGTTTCTTTCGGAATCGCTGCAACCGAGTGATGGTGTCGCTCTCCTCAGGAAGCGCAACCGACATGAAGCGGAAGGTATTGAAGTGCTTGTTTCGAGAGTGCGGCCTGAAGCCGTGACTCGCGATGAGAGCCACAGAGCTCTGCAGGATGGCGTTGTATGCGACGGCGAAAGCCCAGTCGAGGTCGGTTTCCACCAGGCTAGAGGCAGTTGCGATATCTCGCCGGGCGACCCGCATGAGTCCGGCTGTCTCATCGAACCCCGCGTCACAGGGTTCAACGACTCGCTTCTGAAGCAGTTCATCGAAGTCCATCTTCGTCTCCGATGAGGAAGATCTTCGGTCCGTTCAGGATGTCCAGCGCGAACGCCTGTCGCCGCTCCAAGCGGTCGCGCCATTCCGCCTCGCTGAGGATGGTGGCGTTCACGTCGCGTTCGAGGAGCCGCTCAGCATGCAGCAGCACAGCGTCCAGAGCTGCGGGCTCCACGTCGCCGATCACCAGCAGGTCCACGTCGGAAGTGACGTCCTCGGTGTCCCGAGCCACGGAGCCGTAGACCAGGGCGACCGCAGTGTCGGCCACCTGTCGCAGGCCGTCGGTCAGCACGCTACCGAGTCCCTCGGTCTTGTAGACGATGCTCTTGAGCTCACCGTAGATCGGATGCGCTGTGTTAACGCTGTAGAAGCGGAGATTCCCCTCGCGCTCGGTCGAGAGCAACCCACTCTTTGTGAGACGTGCGAGTTCTTTCTGGGCCGCCGACGATGTGATGTCCAGGTCGCGGATGAGTTGGGTAAGGTAGAACCTCTCACCGGGATGAGTCAGGAACCTAACGAGCAACTTGCGGCGCGCCGCGGACGTCACGAGCAACGACAGCATAGTTACCTCATTATTGGCATGAACCAACTATTTTTATGGTAACAGATGGCACGCCCACGCGCTGAACCTGACCCCGCGATTAGTGTGAAGAGCGCGGTCAGGGAAGACACTCGACCTTTGGATGGATACTGGGTCGCCGCGTCGGCGCTCACCCTACTCAGTGAAGTAATCGGTGTCGATCCGCTTCACGTCGTAGGTCGCCATCGGACTGACACCGAGGTTGTGGTCGATCATCAGGTCCGCGAGCTTCTGGCCATCGATGAGGGCAATCTTGTTCTCGATCTTGCTTTGCGCAGATAGGTTCTGGCCCAGCCGACCCGGTTGTCAAAGACCTCTTGTTGCCCAAGACCGGCACCCTTGGCAAGCCGACAATCCGCAGAGTATCCGACTACCCGTTGCAGGCGACGTCAGTAGCCCGGGCCGAACGAGATCGTCCTGTCACTCTGAAGGTTGCGGATTCGCGACTGCGTGGCTTGGGAGTAACGACGATTTGCACGTCGCGATCCAGCGCGTTCAGGAAGCGGATCAGCCGCTCGATCGAAAAACCGTCGAGTTTGCCTGCCAGAAGCTCGGATACCTTCGGCTGACCGGTACCAAGGACTTTGGCAGCCCCCTCCTGAGTCAAATGGCGATGAGTGACTATGCTTGCGATTTGATTCGCGAGCGCGGCCTTGGCGAGGAGGTCATCGGACTTGGGCAGACCGAGATCCTCAAAGACGTTGCCACTGCTCACCGTGTGTTCGTTCATGGCACTGTGCCTGAAACAGAGCGAAGCCCATCGTCAGCTTGACCGAATCGGGGAACGACTTGAGATCCTCCAGAGAAGAGCCAACCCATACGACCTCTTTCGGCGACGCCAGTTCCATGTGCTGAGTATCCTACTTTTGGGATATGCAAACAAGGCCGTAGCCTGCGGCAGGCGCCGACTGCTACTGAACCGGCGTCGCGGAGAGCTTGACGCCCAAGGCATGGAGCAACTTGAGCACGGTGTCGTAACGCGGCTTGGCGCCGGGAGCAAGGGCCTTGTAGAGACTCTCGCGCCCGAGACCGGCGTCCTTGGCAAGCTGGGCCATTCCGCGAGCACGGGCTACATCACGCACCGCGGCCAAAAAGACGTCAGGATTAGGATCTTCCAAAGCAGCGGTTATGTACTCGGCCATCGTTTCTTCGTCGTCGAGGTAGTCGGCCGCCTCAGAGGGTGCAAGATTGGACATAGTCACTCCTTGTCCAGCGTTTGCGCCATCTGGATGGCGCGCTTGATGTCGCCCTTGATGCGGTGAACGATGCGTGCGCGGCCGATCTTGTCTTTCAGCCCCGAGAGCCACGCGTCGAACTCGGCGGTGCGTGGAAAGGTGTTCATGCGCATCAGTGTATCCGCTTGGATACAAGCGTGCAACCAATACCCACCCCACGAAGCGTGGCCCTGGAGGTAGGGAGGCCGTCAGTCTCTGTCCAAGGTCTGGTGTTGTTTGGACGGGGTGCCGCGGGCACGCCGGGTATGAGTCTTGGCGCAGGGGGCTAGCTACGCCTCCAGAGTGGCCGCGAAGGCAGCCGGGGTCACCGCCTCGCACCAGGATCGGACCGCGTCAGCGAGTCGCCCGTCACCGGTAACCAGCACGCAGCCCGGCGCGCTTCGAAGCAGTGCGGCGACGTGAGCATCACCGGGGGGCACTGAGTCTTTGCCCGCGCTGACCGACGAATCACCCATGCCCGGGGCGTTAATCTCACGCATGGTCGCGTTGACAACGATCTCCAGCAGAACGCCGTCGACCTCAGCTTCGCTGAGTCCGTGCCGCTGGGCTATCGACTCCCGCAGAAGTACCCGGCGGTACTCCCGGATTAGAGCATCTGACAGGAGGAAGCGCAGATGCCCGCCGATCATCGCCTCGACTATCTGCCTGGGGGGCGAGGTCGCACGACCCCGGACCATGCCACTTACGAGCACGTTGGTGTCGATGACGACGAAGCCGCTCAATCGAGTCCGGCGCGTTCCTTGGCGGTCTCTTCGAGGGCGAGAGCCATGGCTTCATCCTCACTGAGCCCGGAGTTCATCCCCGCGCGCGCCAAGATCTCCCGCGCGCTCTCGATCGCCCGGATGCCCGCCAGCTCAAGGCTCTCGTCGATGAGGGCGGTGATGGTGGTACCCCGACGGGCGGCGGTCTCTTTCAGCGCCCGCTGCCTTTCCGGGCTCAGAGTGATGGTCAAGCGTGGCATTCTGACCTCGGTGCTTTGGTGCCTTGATGTATTAGTGATGATAGCACCTCGTTTTCGGCCGCTGCCGCGCTAGCCTCAGGTCCTTCATGCCGGCCATCGGCCGAGAGTAACTGATGACCGCCCGCTTGCGCCTAGGTCTTCGGTTGCAGATCGGCTAGATTGCCTGCCCCCTGTTGAGACGTGATAGCCCGTCCATGTCTTTTCCGGTTACCGACTGTCGACCGCACGACCGGCGTTTCTCGCCCTACTCAGTGAAGTAGTCGGCGTCGATCCTCTTCACCTCGTAGGTCGCCATCGGACTGACGCCGAGGTTGTGGTCGATCATCAGTTCCGCGAGCTTCTGGCCATCGATGAGGGCAATCTTGTTCTCGATCTTGCCGACGTAGTCGCGCGCTTCGGCGGAGAAGCACGAGGTGGTGATCATGATCCCCTTCTTGGCCCGCTGCCCCTGGAGCGCCCCCGCGAACTTCTGCACCTCCGGCCGCCCGACGCTGGCCTCCCAGCGCTTGGCCTGGATGTAGATGATGTCCAGCCCCAGGCGATCCTCATTGATGATGCCGTCGATGCCTTCATCGCCGCTACGCCCGATGGCACGGCCCGCGTCCTGACGGCTGCCTCCGTAGCCCATCTTAAGCAGCAACTCCACGACGAGTCTCTCGAACAGGCTGGGCGAGGCCGCCTTCACCTGCTGGATAATGTCGCTTGCCAAGCTGTCGCGCAGTCGGCTGTAGGCGAACTCGAGCGCCTCCTCAGGCGTGGTCTGTTGGTCCTGGTCCGGCGGCTCGGCGCCGTGGACATAGAGGTGGTCTTTGGATCTCTCTTCAAGATCTGGTGCTATTTTGGCGGGAAGTCTCGGCCGCCCGGATCATGAGTCTTGACGCGGGGCACGAGTCACACGTGTCAGATCCGTGAAAACGTGTGCGAGAATCCGCCCGACCAGAGTGGCAAATCAAACCACCAACTCGAACTCATCGATGAATGATTCGAAGGACGCTCTCCAGGCACGAACGTGCCGCCCATCGTCGTCGAGAGGGGCATCCTCGAACCGAGTGCCAAGATACGTGACGTTCAGCTCTGCGTTCTGCAGCCACTCGAGCACCCAGGCAATCCTGTCCGGTCCAGGCCGCAGCGCGACCAGTTCGTCTGTGGCGCCGCACAGTCGTTCGATCAGATGAGCCTTTGCTGCTGCAACGTTGTTGCGCGATTCTCGCCATGTCGGAACATCTCTTGCAGAACCTCCAGCTTTCAGAGCCTCGAACAAGGCCGCTGATGATGCGGTACGGTCCCCTTCCAGAAGCCTCAGCAACCGCGCGTCGCGTATGCGCTGAAGGTCCTTTTCAGGACGATAGTAGGCAGTAGTACCGAGGGCGAAAAACTTGGGAAACGCACCACCACCATCTCGTTCCTCAAAGTTCTCGAAGTTGAGCCTGCGGCATTTCCTCTCGTAGCCACCGGCGAAAGCGGCCGCTCCCACGGCAAGGCAGGCGAGACCAAATGTGTCCGCGAAGTTCACGACCACCTCGCGACCTAGGCGCTGTCCGACGAAGTGCGACGCCATGAGAAGCATGCGAGCGACGTCTTGGTTCACGGCGACACTCCCGCTACTGCGGGATGTCTCGGCGAATATGTAGATCCCTGGCAGTTCCCGTCTGGCAGTGAGATGGTCCAAGATGGTGTCGAAATGCCTCCGAATCGCCACCTCGGACACACCAACGGCAATGAGAGACTGCGGGCTCAAACCGGCTGCGACCGAGATCGCGGTGTCCAGCCAACGTAGGAACTCATCCACCGATTGGTCGGACTCCGATATCAGTGGTGTCGGCAGAATGATCCTGGACACGCCCCTGGTCTTCTGCCAGTCTGCAGCAGCACCAAGAATGGCGGCCACCTGTTCGTCGGTCATCGATGGAAGAGCCGTGCGCTCGACCATTGTCGGAATCCATGGATATGACTCCAAGCATTTCACGGCCCGGCCGCACGTTTCCGAGTCGAGTTCCCACAGATACGAGTCCGGATCGAACAGAATGAATCTGTCGCGAGATGTCGGAGCTTGCCGACTCTCAGCATTCTCCAGTGGACACCCGACCGCGTGAAGCACAACTCCATGCGGGGCTGTGCTTGCGGGGAGATTCCAGGCCCACATCGAGTTATAGAGAAACATCAGACAACCTCCCCAGCCAGAGCGGCTACTATGTCACTGGGCATCGGGCGCATCGCCGGAACCAGCTCCATCATGGCCCCTATCATGTCAGCAACTATGGGGCTACAGCGAGCCTGGGCCGGCACGAGCGGGGCGCGCGAAGCACGCAACATGGCCGTCTGATTCCTGCCGAATGGATGGTCACCTACAACAGCCTCGTAGGCTGTGACCCCGAGCGAATACACATCTGACTTCGTGGTGAGATTCCGCTCACCGCGCGCCTGTTCGGGCGACATGTAGCCTAGTGTCCCTGGCGAGCCGGCGCCGACCGTCAGCGTGGTCATGTCCAGACAACGTGCCACTCCAAGGTCGACAAGAACGCCCCTCCCGTCCGGTGTCACGATCGTATTCTCTGGTTTGATGTCCCTGTGGACCACTCTCTGCGCCCAGATTGCATCAAGCCCATCGGCAAGGCTCGCAATCAGAAGGGGCGCAGTCGACACGTCGAACGTGCCCGCGTCCAGCTCGTTCCGTAGATTCTCACCCCCTACGAACTCAGTGGCTATGAAGGGAAGTGACTGTCCTCTGAAGGTCACTGAGCCGTAGTCGACAGGACGAACTATCGATGGATGCCGGATCAGCCTCAGAGCCTGGATTTCGCGCTCCCCACGTTCGGCCCAGCTTCCCGAGACAATCTTGACCACAACGTCCGTGCCGTCGGGCGCGGTCCCGCGGAACACGGAACCCTGTGCGCCCGCAGGAATCGCCTGGGTGAGCCGATAGTCAGGCAGACAGTCCCGAGCCTCAGCGAGATCCAAGTCAGGCCCCAACCAGCTGGTCAGACAACGCCCATCGGCCGTTGGCCTGACATGGGTCAGCCAGTAGCCGAACGGCAAGCTGCCACTTCTGAGCACACGCCGCGGCAGGCGTCCTACGCGCCCTCAGTACAACCTCTGCGTCACCGTCCGGCTGCAACTCGATGATTCCAACCCCCGCGTCGCGAGCAGTCACCAGGAGGTGTTGGCGGGCCTGCCCGCTCCCCAGTTTGGGAAGGGCAACGTAGGAGTAGTCGGCGCGCCTCTTGTTGTCACGTGCCTGCCGCACCGCCGCGCGCCAGTCCTTCAGTTTCGCCTCCACAGCTATGAAATGGCGAGGACTTGCCTCTCCCCAAGATCCAACAGCCCACGACCGACCCTCCTGCTGCACCAGCCCGCCTCGAAGAAACGGCTCCAGGTAACGGGCTCGAAGCTCATCAGCAGCTATGTAGGTCAGCGAGCTGAGTCGAGTCGAGGTGACTTTGCCCTCACGCCAAATGAGAGCCAAGACCATGATCTGGGCAACAGACAGACGCGAGAGTTTGCTGGCAACACCCGCAGCATCTGTGACAGCCGAAAGGCCAGCGGGTAGGATAGCGTACATGATGTCGACTACGCGGGCACCATCCGGCACTTCACAGGCAACCGCATAGGGGCCCTTGGGAATGAGCAGGCGTGGAATAGAACGCGTGAGCGGGGCAATCATCTCCGATTCGAGTTCGAACACGAGTTCCACCCCCTTCTGTATCTTGCAGCAGCCCTTAGACGACTCACCTGCACCAGCCTACCAGAGGCCTAGCACTTCTCCTCTCGGACTTTTGGAGTACTCCATCAATTGGACACGACGTGCTCATAGTCCTGTCTTCAAGTGCGCCCCACCCCGCCGGCAGGGCGCGTCTTTCGGCGAGCCAACGGCAGCCCTGCAGACTGCATCTATGGCCCTTCGCCCAGTCTAGCAGCACCCTTGGATAGAAACGGGGGCGCCTTTCGGCGCCCCCAAGAGAGCAGCACAACATATTGCCAGAAGCCCCAACGATCACCGTCAGCGCCCAGGTGCCCGACCTAGTGGCGAGCGTGTGTTGCGGCGCTACAACTCGTCCGGCAACTCCTTCAGCTCCGCGAGCGAGAACACCGGCCCGTCCACACACACATACTTCGGCCCCACGTTGCAGCGGCCACAGATG
>PMIZ01000293.1:0-206 GCA_003157225.1 Actinomycetota bacterium
CTACTGGATATCCCTTCGACGACCTGATGCGTGATGCCCTGGAACTTGAGCGGCGCGGGAGTGTTCGGGTCCAGGATCCTTTTCCGCGCACGCATATTCGTGGACGCCTTCTTGTGGCCGGGCGGATACCAGATCTTGTAGCGCAGGTCTTCGAGGCTGTGCCAGGCAAACCACCAGTTGATCATGTCGGCGGTGACGCCCGGCAT
>PMIZ01000293.1:304-3278 GCA_003157225.1 Actinomycetota bacterium
GTCTTGTGTCACGGGACGTAGTGGCGGACATCCCGCAGAAACTCGTCCGAGGGGCGTTCGAGCAGGAAGGTGCTCACGAAGTCGGCGCCCGGCTTGAGGAAGGGATAAATGTCCACCGTGTTCGGGTACCAGGGATCGACGGACCACTCGGGCTTCGTGTACGTCGGAGGATCGTCGATCACCGCGTTCTTCCAGGCGGAGAAGTTGTCGTACCACAGTTCCATGGTCCTATCAAACTGGACGAGCGGAGGGTCCGCATTCATGGGGACATTGGGACTCCATGTGCCGGCCAGGGGAATGGGCTCAACCTTGAGTTTTGTGCTGAAGAAGCGACGCAGTCCTGGCTGTTTCATGACCTCCGGAGCGTGCACGTTGAGGAACCAGTCCTCCCCTTCCTCCGGGCGCACGCCCAACGGATATCTGAACATGATGTACCACCGGATGCAGGCCCTGTCGGCCGGCAAGGCGTCCCAGCCAAGAAAGTCCTCGGTGGGTTGGGGGGGGAGGTTGCTCGCGGTTGCCACCTTACGCCAGGCCGGCGCAGGGGTGAAGCAATAGCCTCCCCGCGGCCCACCCAAAGGAGCCTCGTGCCAATAGGTCTCGGTGACCCGAAAGCCATAGTAGCCATAGTCCTTTGCTTCGGGAGGAGCCGGAAGCGGTACGTAGCTCTCATGGCGGGCAAGCCAAGGCCCGTATCTCCGCGCGATCTCAGAAGAGTGGTCCCTGTAGTACCAACGCTCCATTGCAGCGATGTCGTCCATGCGCACATCCATCATCACGATGCTCTTATACACCTGTCACCTCTTCCTCGAAGGGTTCATCGTCTGTCGTCCTCAAACCCCGGTCGTCAAACCGGTTACAGCCAGTTGTCTTTCTCTTCTGCGTAGATTCCAGGTAGGATCATCCGCAGCCGTGAGTACTCCTCGACGTTGTGAACGGCAAGAGCACGCATGAGATCTACTGGGAGTTTCACGGAACTCGGGAGGAACAAATACGGCTTCCTCCCGATCATCTGGTACCCCCCCCAGAATCGCGTTCTGAACTCGATTCCCCCAGGTATCTCCCGTATGAAGTGCATCATGATAGCGGGAGACTTCAGACCGGGGGGACCATCCCGGACTATGCTTAGTCCGTTCGCACCCGCCAGCGTGGCCGCGTTCGGGGAGTGCCAGCGGCTCATGTCGAACCCGAACTCCTCGGGGGTCAGAAAGCTGATCCAAATATCGCCTGGTGGTCCTGCGATACCCTCCACCACGTGGTGCGTGATGCCTTGGAATTTGAGCGCGGGCGGCGTGGCCTCGTCGAGGATCTTCTTGCGCGAGGGCCCGCTGACTTCCACGCTTACGTGGGCCGGTGGATACCAGATCTTGTAGCGAAGGGGGTCGAGGCTGTGCCACGCAAACCACCAGTTCACCATGTCGGCGGTGACGCCCGGCATNNGTTCTCGATCCTCTGCGCCTTACTTGGGTCCATCGGGCCATGGCTCAGCTGCTCCAGGAGACCGGCATCGGGCTCGGCGATCGGCTCGTAGTACCACTTCGCGTAGCGCTTCGCCCTATCCTCAGGGCTCAATTCCTTAAGTTCCATCATTATGTGTGCCTCCAGATTCAGACAAACGCATACGCCGGCCTGCGCCTCTCGTCAGAGCGACACCGTTTGAAGTCGTTGGTGGGCGCCTCTAGAAGGAAGGTGCTTGCGAACTCTTCGCATGGTCGGAGGAACGGGTACGTTTCTCTCGTTGCCCAAGACGGGCGAGTGAACTTGCCCGAACTGTTGACCGTGTCCCGCCAAGCCGAGCCTCGCTCGAACCATAGTTCCGATAGTCGGACCATGTCGCCCGACGCGGCACCAGTGAACCTAGTGCTGAAGAAGCGCTTCAGCTCTGGCTGTTCGCACATCTCCGGTGCGTGCACGTTGACCCACCAATCGTCTGCTACGTCGACATCAGCGCCGACCGGGTATTTGTGAGCAACCACCCAGCGCAGATTGTGTCCGTCATCAAGGGTCCTGCCGGCGCCCTTGAAGTCATTCGTGAACCGACGGTTGAGAAAGCCGCTGATCGGCGCCCTCGGAACCCATCGACCCGCTGACGCTTCCGTTCCCGGGTAGCCTAGATAGGCGTCGTACTCGAGCGGCCACGTGGCGCCCGTACTCTCCGTTACATCTTGCGGAGGCAAGTCAATAGGCGCGGTGTGCCACCAAAGCTCGATCACCCTCCAGTTGTAGTAACCCCAATCCGCGGGGTTCTCCCCTTCGGGCATGGGAACAGCCCGGTGGCTGAAGTACCGATCAAGCCTTGGCCCTGCCGTGCGGAGCGTCTCGCCGACGTACTTGGTCAAGAACCAGCGCTCCATGGTGGGCAGGTAGTCCATGCTCTGCAGGTTAGCCATCAATATTGCTTTCATGCCAGTCCTTTCGGCTGCACTTGAGCCGCCTTACGGCCGACCCCTGAAGATTACGGAGCCGGAACGTATCCCGTCCAAGTCCCAAGGAAGTCTTCGCTGGGGACTTCAAGTAGGAACGTGCTCGTGAATTCGGTGTACGGCAGCAGGAACGGGTACCGCGGCCTCGACGCCCACGGAGGTTTGGTGTACTTCGGCGGGTTCTCCACGGCGTCGATCCATGACGAGCCACTGTCATACCAATATTCCGACCACCGAACCATAGGACTGACCGGGGGGAACTGGCAGAACTTGGTGCTCACGAACCGCCGTAGCCTCTCTTGCTCACACACCTCGGGCGCGTGAACGTTGAGCCACCAGTCGTCCGCTTCCTCCACATCGATTCCCTCTGGATACCTGTGAGCGACAACCCAACGCAGGAAAGGAGGATCGTCGAGCGTAGGCGCTTTCCCCTTGAAGTCGTTGGTGTACTCGCGAGGCATGAAGCCACCCGTTTCCGAGAAAGGCGCCCACCCTGGCGCGCGCGGGTCGGTGCCCGGTCGCCCGGTCATCTCGTTGTAGGAGCCTTCCGT
>PMIZ01000293.1:3310-4003 GCA_003157225.1 Actinomycetota bacterium
TCGTGTCGGCGTTGTGCGGGCCCGACAACCACCGCTCCATGATCGGTAGATAGTCGGTGCTCTTGAGATTGATCATGAATGCCAGTCTCAATCTGACCTTCCTTTCGGTGGGCATTCAGAACTACTCTGCAATGTCAACTCACCGGACCCACTATAGAGTTGGCCCATGGCGTTGTCAAGTCTGTCAAGCAACCCCTTTGGGAAAGGTAGTCCGCTCGGCCCCCCAGTTTGGGGCCGTGCCGGACGAGAGATCAGAAAGCAGGCGGAATCAGCGGACGAGAACAACTGAGACGGCCACGTTCTGCCGCCTGCCGATCTGCCAGCAGAGAACTATCTTAGGCTGACTGGGGCGCTCGCCGTGGAGACGCACTAAGGCTGGCTCGAGGAGCACCGCTACCAGCGATGGCCCCGGTCCCGCCGGCGCGAGCGGGGCCAGACGCGTCAGTTACCGTCGGGTGGCGGCGGGGTTTCGGATTGTGCAGCCGCAGCTTGCCCGTTCGCGGCTCCCTTGAGCGCGCTCCCGGGAGCACGGGCAATCTGGTTGATCAGGCCATCGTATTTGTCTAGGAGCTCCCCCACGGCTGATTCTCCGGACCAAATCGCCCGAACGCTGGCGAAGATGACAACCGAGGCGCGCAGGGCTTCAAGAAGAGACACGTGTCTGCCGAGCATCGAAACCACGCGGACGGCGTC
>PMIZ01000091.1 GCA_003157225.1 Actinomycetota bacterium
AACGAAACCCCCGCTGTGCGGGGGCTTTTTTGAGCCGTGATGGTCTCGAACCTTCGACCATCGGTTTAAAAGTGCAGACCAGCGAGGCTTCGGGCTACTCGTGCTGGTTGGCCTACTCAGAAACCCCCGCACACACGGCTAGGCGGGATTAGCGGAAGTTCTTTTTGTGGCCCTTTGTGGGTGCGGCGTGGACTTTCGGTGTACTCGGGCGCCGGACTACCACTTGGCCGCGGGTTGCTCTCGAGGCGTTGGGAGTTAGGCACATAGAGTTAGGCAATCTTCGTCTATCATGCTGCGGCCTCTTAGGCACATTTGCAGGCGTTCTTCCCGAAAGTGACGGCCAAACTGAGGCCACCGCTGTCATCCCGGTTGGACCCGGGCATTGGGGCAGTTTTGGGGCCGCCGGGCGTGGCGCAACCGGAGGGCTCCCCCCACTCCGACCTGTCGCTCATCGCCCCCCGTACCAACTCCCACGGCAACCCTGCGGCCCGGAACACGGGACCGAATTCGGTCTTCCTGGGGGCCTCTTGGGAACGTCCCCTGATGGACCACAAGAGATGGACCATCTTCGTTTCCGACTCATCGTTCACGTCTGAGGCTTTGCAGGCATTTTGTCTGCCAGCGGACGGTAGATGGCGCTCGAGGTGGTCATCGCAAACGACCCCCGGGGTCGCCCCCGGGAGAAGCGTCCCCATCACCGTCAGCAGCATCTGCCCGCAAGAGAGCAAACCCACGACGAGCAAGCCTACTACGTGAAGCGCCGCGGCTGGCGGGACATGATCGATGCGGAGCCCGTGACCTTTGCCAACGGCCGCGCCGCCCTCCAGGGTACCTGCCCCGTCTGCCCGCGCAAGCTGGCCCGAATCGTCGAGGGAAGCGGAACGGCTCGGTACCTTGTGCCTTGGCCCGTTCATCTCCGCTCCTAGTCCGAAACCACCAAGGCCGCCACCCGACAGGCCGCCTCCTCGGAAAGGGCGGGCAGGCAGTGGGAGTAGGTGTCCAGGGTAATGCCAATGTTGGCGTGACCGAGGCGCTCGGAGACGATCTTGGGATGAACCCCGGCCGAGAGAGCCAAGGTGGCGTGGGTATGCCGGAGGTCGTGGAGTCGAATCGGGGGAACTCCGGCTTTCCTACTCGCACTCCGAAACATCCGAGATGCCCGTTCCGGGTGCAGGGGCTCGCCCAGGTCGTCTAGGAAGACCAGATCCCCGGGATCCAGTCGTCTACCCTCGTGGATGCATTCCTCTTCTCGACGCTCCCACAAGCTAGCCAGGCACGCAGTAGTCACCGGGTCAAGCGCCACCAGTCGTCTCCCTTTCTGGGTCTTGGGCGTGGAGACCACGGCTTGATAGCCGAGTTGCACCCGGGTCTGGCGGATGGCGATGCTGTTCGCGTCCAGATCAATATCCTGCCAGCGTAGTCCCAGGGCCTCTCCCCGGCGCATGCCGGTCGTTATCAGCAGCAGCCACAAGGGATAGAGCCGGCTCTCGCGCTGGCTCGCGAGAAACTTCTTGAGATCAGCGATGCTCCACACCGTGACTTGAGCGCCGGCACAGCCCACCGCCCGGGGCGGGTCGGCGGCATCGGCGGGGTTGCGGCCGAGGAGGTTCCAGCGAACGGCATCTCTTAGGGCCCGGTGAAGGGTGGCGTGGATGCGCCTCACCGTGGCCGGAGCCAGCGGACCTCGCTTTCCTTGCGGGTCCGCCTTGTTCCTCTTACCCTCGGTGAGGAGCTTCGCGTAGAGGGTGTTGATGTGAGTGGCGGTGAGCTGTTGCAAGGCAACCCGGCCGAGCTCGGGACTCACGTGTGTGTCGATGTGACCTTGGTAGGAAAGGAAGGTGGTCGCCCGTATGGTGGGGCGAATGGCCGGGAGCCATTGTTTGCGGAGGAAGTCATCGAGAAGGAGCCGGGAGGCTTCGATGTGGGTGCCGCTGGCGATAGCCCCGGCCGCTCTCGCTAACGCCGCCTCAGCTTCACGCTTGGTAGCAAAGCCGGAATGGAACTCTTGGCGACGCTGGAGATCATCTTCGAGGGGACCAGAGCACTTGGGGCAGCGCTTGAGCCGACCGTCCTTGGTCCAGTGGCGTTTGCGGCAAGCGGGGCAGCGCTGCAGGGGTTGCAGACCCAAGTCGATGGTGAACTGCCAGGTGGAGCGTTTCTTTATGTGACCACGCACGGACTCTGGGCCCTTTCGGTTAGCGACTCACTGGGGGAGATACGTGGTCTTCAGTACCGCTCTCCTGGCGGTGAATAGCAAGCCCAAAGAACCCCACCTAGGCACTCGCCTGGGCCGGCCTGGCCCTGTCTGTTCCAGCATTGATCGTCTTACCAATCTGCCACCACTTAAGAGTGGTGTTATTCTGCTCCACGCCCCACCGGGGAGCCGAACCGCCCGAGCGCCAAGGAAGGCAACTAGTGCCGGAAGACAAGATCATCAAGGAGTTAGAGGAGTTCGGGCTCACGAGCTACGAGACCTCCTGCTATCTCACTCTTGTTCGCCGCCCAAGCTTCAGTGCCGCTGAGCTATCCCGCACCTCGCGAGTTCCTCGGCAGCGGATATACGACGTCATCGATGCGCTCCTGGAGAAAGGCCTGTGCCAGGTCGAGACCAGCTCTCCGGTTACGGTCGGTGCCATCCCCCCCGAGCTGGCCCTGGTCGCTCTCGGCGCGCGAAAGATGAGCCAGCTTGAGGGGGAGCGGGAGCAGGCGAAGAAGATCGCCGCCAGCCTGGCCCTCGGTCTCAAGGCTCTCTACGAGGAAGGTCAGAGGCAAGGAGCTTCGATTCGCTCCCTTGATATCTACCGGGACCCGTCCCAGATCACCGCCGTGGCCCAGAATCTGGCACAAGCGACCGTCAAGGAGATCAGACTCCTGTTGACTGGTCCTTCCGCTTTCGAGCCGGAAGCCCACAGTAAGCTCCTTGGTGAAGCCCTCTCTCGCGGGGTGAGCTGCCGGGCGCTTTTGGGGCCGGAGGCTTCACTTCAGAAGGAGTTCGGGAATCTCATGAGCGCCTCTGCCGGTCGGGGCCTTACCGTTCGGCGCCTGAGTGGCGCCCTGCCCGGGCCTCGGGCGCAGATCTTTGACCGGGCGGCCGTCCTTCTTTTCCTTCCCGAGCCTCTTGCTGGACCGGCGAGCTTCCAGGTGCTTGCCATCCGTCACCCGGAAATGCTGGCGCTGATGCAATTCACGTTCGAGAGCCTCTGGGGGCAGAAGCAGGCCCAGGAACTCGATGCCCAGGGCCACACTCGAGGCTGAAGAGGGTGGCGGCAAGGCTGCGGCGCTCCCTTCTGGATTCAGCCTGGACTCAAGCGCTGCCGCAATAGAGGTTGGGCCCACAGTTTGCCCGAGCGCATCGCCCGGCCAACTGGACCCACACAAGTGTTCGATCGTGTGAACCACCCCCCCGAAGGCGCCGGGCTCAAGCAACTATGTCTCCACGGAAGCCGCGGCGGTTCATCTTGACCAAGCTGGGGATATGAGCACAGCCGGCTGCGGCGAGCTCGCGAGCGGAGGCCAGACGCCACTGCGGAAGGTGGGAAGGCGCTTGCGAGGCTACTT
>PMIZ01000339.1 GCA_003157225.1 Actinomycetota bacterium
ACGAAGGCTGGCACGAGGAGCATCGCTACCTCATCATGGATCTACCAGACAGACAAAGGCGATGCGTACTCGCATCGGCGCCCAGAGTGAGCGGTCAGGCCTCCTCACGACGAGGTTGGCGTCACCGAAGACCCTACCGTGCGGAAGCGCGGGGGAGTGAGCGGCCGGTTGGAGGGTAGCGGACCGGCCCGAGGCCNNGGCCTCGGGCCGGTCCGCCACTCACTGCCCAGACGGTCGTTCCCGCCCACGTTTCCGCCAGGACGGCCACCACCAGTTAGCCCTGCCGAGGTAGAACATGACGGCAGGCATGAGCGTCAGCCGCACGAGCACGGTATCGGCGATTATTGCCAGCGCGATGCCCAGGCCCAGCATCTTGGTAGTGGCGATGTTGGTGAAGGCGAAGGCCCCCGTCACGATGACCACCAGCAGCGCCGCACTGACGATGATGCGACCGGTGCGGACCACGCCGATGGTGACGCTCTCCGCGTTGTCGTGCGTGCGCAGCCAGCGCTCGTGCATGCGGGTGAGCATGAACACCGCGTAGTCCATAGTGATGCCGAAGAGCACGCACAGCATCACCACGCGGTTGATAGCGTCGATGCCCCCCGTCGAGGTGAACCGCAAGATCTTCTCCAGGCTGCTCCCCTGGAAGAGCAGCACGAGCCAGCCGTAGCTCATGGCGATGGTGAGGAGATTGACAACTACTGCCAGGATCGGCAGCACCACGCTCTTCAGCAGCAGAGCGAAGACTATTAGGCTACTGAAGACTATCCACACGACCACCCAAGGCAGCCAGTAGTTCAGCTCTGCCAGGAAGTCGGCGCTGAAGGCGGATTCCCCAGCCACGTGCACCTCGTACCCCGAAGGCGGGGCCGTGGCGGTCAGGCGTGTGACTAGGTCATACGTCGCCGAGGAATCGGGCGGGTTTGCCGAGACTACCCGATAGAGCACCGCTCCAGGGGCGATAGAACCCTTGATCAACTGCTTGAACTGGTTCAACTGGTCGGCCGTTATGGTCTGGCCGCCGGTGATCGTTATCCCTTCGGCGGGCACGACGTACC
The DNA here is from genome assembly GCA_003157225.1 of Actinomycetota bacterium. The sequence goes on from PMIZ01000339.1 coordinate 1,062, forward strand.
CAGCCGGATCGTTGAACAGTTTCTGGAACTCGGGCCACAGCCCGGCGAGCGCGGAGGTGTCGCTCAGCCCGGTCACCGTGAAGGGGCTGAGCACCGAGGTGACCCCTTCGGTGTGCGCCAACTGCGTGCCGTAGCTGAACAGGGCCAATGCGCGGGCCGCGTCGATGGTCGTGTCACCCTTCCAGGTAAGCAGCACCGAGGTGGGCGAGAGAGCCTCCCGGTCGAATTCCTTGTCGAGAATGTCGATCCCCTGTCGTGACTCCGCTGCCCCGGGTAGTGTCTTGGCAGAGGTCATCTGGGTCTTCATGGTGAGGGCCGGCGCTGCCAGGAGAACGGCGAGCGCCAGCGCCACAAGGATGGAGACCCACGGACGCCTCAGAAGCACTCGCGTCCACCACCGCCAGCGTCGGCCGTCATGCGCCTCGTGCAGACGGACGACGGGGATAGAGTTCACCTTGTGGCCTACCACGGCCAAGATAGCCGGCATGAACGTAACCGAGGCGGCCACCGAGAAGAACACCACGAGCGCTCCGCCGATGCCGAGCGAGCGTATCCCTGGCGACGGGAAGAAGACCAGGCCGATGACTCCCATCAGCACCGCCGCGCCGCTGAAGAAGACCGAACGGCCCGCGCGCGCCGTGGTGACTATCACCGCGTCCTTGACCGAAGCGCCGCGGTGTAGTTCCTCGCGGAAACGCCAGACAATGAACAACGCGTAGTCGATAGCGACCGCCAACCCCAGAAGTGTGGCGATGTTCATCGAGAAGACCGACATGCTGGTGACGCGGCCGATGAGATACATGGCGCCGAGGGTGACGGTGACGGCCAACCCGCCGGTGACGACCGGCAGCGCGGCGGCCACCAGGCTGCCAAAGACGAAGATCAGCGCGATGAGCGCCACCGGCAAGCCGTATATCTCCACCTTGCGCAGGTCGCGGAAGGAGTATCCCGTGATGTCCGAGAATATGGCCGGCTCTCCGGTGAGGTAGGTCTTGAGGGTCGGGCTGCTGAGCGAGGTGCGGATGCGATCGACCTCTCCCTGCACGGTCTGCTGCGAGGCCGAGAAGCTCAGCACGGCCACCGAGCTCTTGCCGTCTTTGGACACCAGTTGCGTGCTGCCCGTGCTGGCAAAGGTCTGGACGGTGTCAAGACCGGGGATCTTGGCTGCTGCCAGCCCGTTCAGGGCCAGTAGCTCGGCCCCCATGAACTCCTTGCCCGTGGCTTGCAGCGTGTCGCTCTTGAAGACGACTAGGAGTGTCGTGGGACCTTCCTTGAACTTCTCCTGGATGAGAGCGGCGGCCCGCTGCGAGGGCGCGTTCGGATTTGCGAAGCCCCCGGTGAGGACGTTTTCGAGGAATGGCGTGGCGATCACGCTCACCGCGAAGAGCACGACCCATAGGGCGATCATGACCCAACGGTAATGGTACGAGAATCTGCCGAGGGCTTGGAACATGGACTACAACCTCTGTCTGGTGGCTATCAGAGACGCGGCAAAAGCCTCGAGCACGCGGCGCGGGGCCGCGGACACTTCCTCCGCAACCTCGCTCAAGTCTATCGGGGTGACCAGCGCCATACCGTGCACGAGAGCCCAGGTGGCGTAGGTCATCTCCGCCGCCGACAGCGGCGGGTCTGTGGCGAAGACACCTTGCTCTATCCCTTCGCGGAAGGTCTGAGCGATCAGACGAGCCGCTCCGAGGCCCAAAGCGACTCCGCTGGACGACGGGAGATCTTCCAGGGAAGTGGCCGCAAGGATGCAGCGGAGGTCCACCGGATTCTCTTGGGCGAAGTGCAGGTAGGCCATGCCCAGCTCGACGACGCGACTCTCGGGCGGAAGATCGGAGGGCACCTCACGTAAATAGGCATCGAGCCGTTGGAACGACTCGGCAAAGAGCGCAACAATCAGCTCATCGCGGCTGGCGAAGTAGGTGTAGAGAGCCGCGGGACTGAAGTCCGCCCGACGGGCGACTTGGCGGAGGCTGATCGCCTCCGGGCCGACCTCGAGCAGCAGATCCCTGGCCGCCACCAGTATCTCTTCCCTTGTGTTCAGCCGCCGGCGGTCACGCCGCGACAGGCCTGACTGGCTTTCCATAAGCGAATCCGCGCCCTTTTCCGAACATACATCGTTCGTCAAACGATGAACGTTTCCGTGAACAGTGTTCGCGGACATGCTACCCGGAAGGGCGCGTGCGTTCAAGTCCACCCTCTCAAGTGAGGCTGCTAGACTTTATCTTATGAAGTCCATCCGCCTGCTTGACCCTGCCGTGACGGCCCGTACGCGCAGCAGCCACGTCCTTCTGGTCAACTTCCTCGGTGCGTGGGTGGCGGCTTTCATGACCACATCCATCAACATCGCGTTGCCGTCCATCCAGGCCGAACTCCGCCTGGACGCCGTCGCGGTGGGCTGGTTGCCGCTCGCCTACATGCTCGGCTCCGCGGTGTTCCTGCTGCCTTTCGCCAAGCTCGGCGATCGCTTCGGGCGGAGGCTCATCTTCCTCTCCGGCGTCGGGCTGTTCTTCCTCAGCTCGATCACCCTCGCCCTCTCGAATTCCTACACGCCGCTGCTCGTATTCCGCGCCCTGCAGGGCATCGGTGCCTCCATGATGTTCAGCACCTCTATGGCCATGGTGACGCTGGCCTATCCTCCCCACAGGCGGGGTTTTGCGATGGGCGTCAGCGTCGCCGCGGCCTATCTAGGGCAGACTATGGGCCCTATCATCGGCGGGGTGATCGTCTACAACATCGGCTGGCGTAGTCTGTTCCTGGTGACCGGCTGCTTCGCTTTTGTGAACATCGTGCTCGACCTCTTGCTTCTGCGCCGGGCCGAGTGGAAGGAAGAGCACCGCGCCGGACTGGACTGGACCGGCTCCGCGGTATATGCGGTGGCGCTCTGCGCCTTTCTGCTCGGCCTGTCGTGGGTGGAATTGCCCAGGGGCATGGCTCTTCTTCTGGCGGGTATCGCCGGTGGCGTCTTCTTCATTTGGTGGGAGGCTCGCACCAAGAATCCCATCATCGAGGTGAAGCTCTACCGGCACAACCGGGTGTTCGCCCTCTCCAACCTGGCGGCGCTCATCAGCTATGCGTCGATCTGGGCCATGACCTTTCTCATGAGCTTCTACCTTCAGGACATCAAGGGCCTAAACGCCGAGCGAGCCGGCGAGGTGCTCATCGCCGGGGTGGCGCTCCAGACGATCATCTCTCCCCTCGGCGGAAGACTTTCCGACCGCATCCAGCCCCGCTGGCTGGCATCGGGGGGGATGTTCCTCTGCGTGCTGGGGCTCCTTCTCTTCAGCTTTCTCAGCGCGAGCACCCCCTACTGGTACATAATCCTCGCCCTGTGTCTGCTCGGACTGGGCTATGCCTTCTTCTCGGGACCCAATCAGAGCTCCATCATGGGGAGCGTGGAGAGACGTCACGTGGGATTCGCCTCCGCGAGCATCAGCACGATGCGGATGGTCGGCATGGCGATCAGCGTCGGCGTCGCGACGCTTATCGTCGCTCTCATCGTGGGGCGGCACGACATCCAGACGACGGACTACCCGAACTTGCTCACCGCCATACGCACGACCTTCATCATCCTCACGGTGCTGTGCGCCCTTTCGGTGGTGGCCTCCCTGGCGAGGGGCAAGATGCCCGTAGGCGCAGCCGGCGGGCTGCGTCAGGAATGACACTTCGCCCGAGGCCGAACTTGCTCCTCTACCAGATGGTCATGGAGTCAAGGAACAGCTGCCGGAAGTCATCCGCGGTCGCCGGGCGTGGTGATAGCTTGGTCACGCGGTGCTGCGGCAGCACGCCTTCCACCAGGGCGTCGACGTCATCCGGCGTGTAGCCAACCGCCCGCAGCCCGTTGGGGATGCCGGCAGCTTTCATGACCTCGATGACCGCGCGTGCCAGTACCTCTCCTGCATCCGCGGGCGTCGCGCCACGAACGTCGGCGCCGATCAGCTCCGCCGCCTTCACAAACACCTCCGGGTTGGCCGGCGCCATGAAGCGAAACGCCGCAGGTGCGCCAAGTACGACGGCCATGCCGTGTGGAACGAGGGCGTGATCCTGCGGATAGCCCTCCGGCCGGTAGTCGCGGACCAGGCCCGAGATAGGATAGGACATGCCGTGAGGCAGTGTCACTCCCGCCGAGCCGAAGCCGACCCCGGCGATGGTGGAAGCCAGAATCATGTTGGTCCGAGCCTCATCGTCGCCGGAATCATGAATGGCCCGCATCATGTACTTGGAGCCGATCTCCGCCGCTTTGGCCGCCCAGATGTTGCTTAGGGGGTTGGCCCCTTGATAGGAGGGGCGCAAGCGCGGCGCCGCCGGCGCCTCCCGCAGGTAGAAAGGCATGGCAGTGAACGACTCCAGGGCGTGGGAGAAGACGTCCAAGGCGGTGCAGGCGACCGCCATCTTGGGCAGGGTGCGGGTGTTGTCTGGGTCGACGATGCCGAGCTTTGGCCGTAGCGCCCTGTGGGCGATGCCGGTCTTCGCATGCAGCTCTGAGTAGTCGAAGATGGCGACCCCAGTGGTCTCGCTTCCGGTGCCGGCGGTAGTGGGGATGGCCACCAGCGGCCGCAGTTCCCCAGGCACCGGAAGCGCCTTGCCGACCGGCGCATTGACGTAGGCGAGGAAGTCCGCGGGATAGGTGGCGTAGAGATTGGCGACCTTGGCGGTGTCTATCGTGGAACCGCCGCCCACGGCCACATATCCGTCGAACTTGCCCTCGGTGGCGAAGGCGATGGCCTCCTTGAAGGATACGTCGTTTGGCTCGATACGCACGTGATCGAAGAGAGCCGTCGAGATGCCCTCATTCTTGAGGGCTGCGAGCACGATGGCAACCGCCTCGGACTTGGCCATGACCGGGTCGGTCACCACCATGACCCGCTTGGCGCCCAGGTCCTTCATGTCCGACCCGACTTCGCGGGTGGCTCCGCTCCCGAATTTGATGCTGGAAGCGTCTGCTGTGAAGACGGTCTCTCGTGCCAATGTCATGCCTCCAAGGCTTCGCTCTGTACAACCTGGCGCGGCCATGATCGGACCACGTCATCCTCCGAGTTCGGTCCGGGTTCCCCGAAGCCGCTACAGCTTCGAGAGGTCGTAGAGCAACTGAGCGCATTCCCCCCGGGTGGCCGGGGCCAGGAAGTTGTAGGCGGGACCTATTCCTTGCAGGTCGGAGAGTATCTTGACGTAGGCGGCCTTGCGCGCGTTCAGGTAGTGCTCGTACGTGGAGAACTGCCTGGCGGTGAAGTCAGGGGTGTATCCCGCCGGGGGGTCGGAGAGACCGGCGCCCCGGGTAACCATGGTGATGAGCTGCTGGCGGGTGATGCTGTCCCCAGGGGCGAAGGTGGTGGCCGTCTTGCCGGTGGTCATGCCGTGAGCCGCGCACACCGCCACGTACTTGGAGGGATAGAAGGGATCTGCGCCTGTCTGCGTGGCCACGTCGGTGAAGGGACAGACTTCCGTCCCGGTCACGGGGTAGCCCAAGGTCTTCACGATCATCTTGGCAAACTGCTGGCGGGTGACCGCGCTGTCGGGGCGGAAAGTGCCGTCGTCGAAGCCGGTGATGATGCCCCGGCCAGACAGTTCATAGATGGCGCCCTTGTAGGGGGAACCCACCACGTCGGGGAAGCTGGTGACCGGACCAACCGTGGTGGTGGTCGTCGCCCCAGTGGTGGTGGTCGTCGCCCCAGTGGTGGTGGTCGTAGCTCCAGTGGTCGTCGTGGTCGATCCCGCGGTCGTCGTGGTCGTGGTGGTGGTCGTGGTGGTCGAGGTCGAGGTGGTAGTCGTGGCAGTGCTCGTGGGGATGGTCGGCTCGAGGACATTGAGCATCATCTTCTGCGGGTTGGACGAGTCGACCCCGTTGCCGTTGCCCTGTTGGCCCTTTTCGTTGCTACCCAAGGTCCAGAGGG
>PMIZ01000048.1 GCA_003157225.1 Actinomycetota bacterium
CGAAGATTCGTTATCGGCATCCCGGTTGATCTGCTCCACGATCTGCATCAAGCTGCCCGTCTCAGATACTCCCCGCTGCGACTTCCCACGCCGGCTGTGGTCCGCAAAACGTCCTCTGGAGACTAGTCAACCCGATACCCGGCGAATCCGGTGACCGCAGGCCAATTCCTCCACGTTCGGTCGGGTGAGCGTTCAAGAGCCCCTTCCGCTGCCGGATTCCAATACAGGATGGAGATACTCTCTTTTATCCTTGACAGCCGCGCGCTGGGCGCCGAACATTCCCTCCTCGCCGGGGCCCACCCCCCGGGGGCAGGGAGAATTGATCTGGCCCGGCCCTGCCGGTCCTCCCGGAGTGTGGCGCAGGGCGCTCAAACTGACGGAGCCCGCGACGGGAATGCCGCGGAACCATACGGGCCAGGATCGGACGGCCGGCGACGAACAGGAAACGGCTGCCGGGCAGCGAGGGGAGGATAGGAATATGCGACACGCAGCGGAGCATAGAGAGATGAACCCCGTGGGGCGGGGCGGGCTCCTCCTGCTGGGGGGTGTCTTGATGGGCGCGGCGGTGGGACTTCTCACCGCACCCCGGTCGGGTGAGCGGACTCGGCGGCAACTCGTCCGCAGGGCGGAGGATGTAAGAGATCGGGCGGCCGAGGCGTATGACGACGTGACCAGGAAACTCGAGGGCCTGCGAAAAGGCGTGACGCAGACATTCGAGGCCGGCAAGAAGTACCTCGACACGCAGAGACCTAGGCTTCACGCTCGCTCTCCCGGACTCACGCACCCTCTCAACCGCCTGATCCACGCCCTCCGGGGGTGACACGGGCGGTGTCACGGTTTGGGCAGTCTGGGGAGGGCTGTGGCGGGTCGCCCCGCAACGCGATCTGCCGGTGAGGATGCGGGGCGGCGGGCGGCAACGGAGTTTTCCTCACCTGCGTCGTGCGTGTTTGTGCCTCCCGGGCGCTCTGCCGTTGCGCGCCGGAATACCACCTCCCGGGGACGCTCGCTGGAGGAGATCCGATGGGGACGGCTCGGGATCGCGCGCCGCACCGGACGGCCGCCCGCGGATTNNCTCCCCGGGGGGCCAATCTCGTTGACTTGTTTTACTTGGCGACGTCCCCCATTACATAGGCGGCTCCGCAATCCCAGGGCTGCAGGCGAAGAATCGGGAGGAAGCGATCGTCCGGCGATCAGAGCCGCCGGCCGATGCATCCCTGGGATCGTCGCAGGCCGAGGATGAGTGGACGCTTCGTCGGAACGTTCGCAGAATTGTAATGGACAGCCCCGAACGGACGCGACTATCATAACAACAAGTCTTGACGGCCAGGCCGACGCTGATGCTCGGGCCATCGCGTGCCCGGTTTCTGCGGCACACTCGGAGATGCCATGAAGCGCCACATGCCTTGCCCCGCCGTGTCTATGTCTGTTTCTCCCCCCATGACGAGGTCGCGCCAACAGCCGCCTTCCTGTCAACTCCTCATCCCACCGGTGCAGAACTCTGCGACGCTGCGAGGTTCGGCCGCGCGCACCGGCAAACAGCCCGTGATGTCTTGAAAGGAGAACAGGGCATGCCACAGTCCCCGAAGGCCAGCGTGTCACGCCGTGAGTTCCTGCGGTCTGCGGCCACCGTCGGCGGCGCCGCGATGTGCGCCACGCTCGGGCCGGCGAGTCCGGCAAGAGCGGCGACGGCCCCGGCCGGCGCGAAGAAGGTGCTCCGCCTGGCGCACGTCGCGCCTCCCAACACCGCCGATGACAACGCCTGCAAGAAATTCGCGGAGCTGGTGGCCCTCAAGACCAAAGGGGCGCTGGAGGTCCAGGTCTTCCCCAACGGACAGCTCGGAGCGGAAAACCAAGCCTTTCAGCAGATCCAGATGGGGAGCATCAATCTGGGCTACAGCGACGCCTCGACCTTGGCGCAAGCCAAGGTGCCCGAGTGGCAGATTCTCTCCTTCCCCTATCTCTATCGCGACATGGATCATCTCAAGCGGGCGCTGCAGTCCCAGGCGGTCAAGGACATGTCGGCGAAGCTGTTGACCCAGGCGGGATTGCGCGTGCTCGGGCCCTGGGGGCGGACGCTGCGCTACATGGGCACTACCGCAAAACCCATCCGCAAGCCGGCCGACCTGAAGGGCCTGAAGCTGCGGGTGCCGCAGAACCCGCTCTGGTTCGACATGGCGACCTTCATGGGAACCAACCCAACGCCCATCAACTGGGGCGAGCTGTATACCGCGCTCAGCCAGAATACCGTGGAGGGGTACGAGATCCACTCGGGCTGGATCACCGGATCGCGCCTCTATGAAGTGAGCAAGTACCTCAACTTCACCCTCCACCAGTACGGCGGCTACATCCTCTACGCTAACGAGAAGCTGTTCCAGGCACTTCCCGCCGAGCAGCGCAAGGCCATCGAAGAGGCGGCGGTGGAGGCCGGGGATTGGCAGCACAAGGCCATCATCGAGGAAGACAAACAGGCCATCCAGATCTGCAAGGACAAGGGCATGGCCTGGGTTGAGGACGTGGATCGCGGCGCCATCGCCGAGCTGGTGAAGCCCATGATCCCCAAGTATGAAGGCGTGTGGGGCGCCGGGTTGTACGACAAGATCGCCAAGGAGTAGCGGCTGCTGAAAAAGGCCCATCTGCGGAGACCCATCCTTCGGATGGGTGCCCCGCGCGCC
>PMIZ01000184.1 GCA_003157225.1 Actinomycetota bacterium
GCCACCAACCGTCCCGACATCCTCGACCCGGCGCTGCTCAGGCCCGGCCGTTTCGACCGCCAGATAATCGTTGACCGCCCCGACCGCGAGGGTCGCAAGGCCATTCTTGCTGTTCACTCCAAAGGCAAGCCGCTGGCGCCGGGGGTCACGCTCGACACGTTGGCGGCGCAGACGGCGGGCTTCACGGGTGCCGATCTGGCGAACCTCGTGAACGAAGCCGCTCTGCTCGCGGCGCGCCGGCACAAGCGCGTCATCGAGATGGATGAGCTCGACGAGGCCGTGCTGAGGGTCATCGCGGGTCCGGAGAAGAAGTCGCGCATCCTGTCGGATGACGAGAAGCTCATCACGGCGTACCACGAGACAGGCCACGCTCTGGTGGCGCATTTTCTTCCCAACGCCGACCCGGTGCACAAGATATCCATCATCAGCCGCGGGCACGCCCTTGGGTACACCATAACGCTCCCCACCGAAGACAAGTTCATGGTCAAGAAGAAGGAGATCCTCGACAAGCTGGCTATGGCTCTGGCTGGTAGGGCGGCAGAGGAGATCCGCTTCGACGACATCACCACGGGCGCGGCTAGCGACCTACAGAGGGTCACCGAAACGGCTCGTCGCATGATCACCCAGTACGGCATGAGCGAGGCACTGGGTCCGCTCACCTTCGGCCACGACCCGGCTCAGCCGTTCGTGGGCCGCGATTACGGCATGGGCCAGGAATACTCTGATGAAACGGCCACGAAGATCGACGCCGAGATCCGGCGCGTTGTGGATGAGGCTTATCAGATGGCAAGCGATGTCCTCAACGAGCACCGAGAGGAGCTTGACAAGGTCTCCTTGCTTCTCATGGAGCACGAGAGCATCGACAAGGTAGAGTTCGAAGCCGTCGTAGCCGGCGAGGACCCCACGGAGGTCTTCCGGGCGCGGGACGAAGCTCGGGACCGTAAGGCCGCGGAAAGCAAGCGCGTGCAGCGCCAGCGGCGGCCGCGTGAGCAGGATGCACTCGAGCCCGAAGGCCGGGTGGCGACGGGCGGCGTGACACCGATGGCATCGCCCAGCGAGGACTAGGCCTAGGCGCCTGTATGGACCAAGCTAAGATCGAGCAGGCCGTGCGGCTCCTACTGGAAGGCATCGGGGAGGACCCGCGGCGCGAAGGCCTACTCGACACCCCCCGCCGGGTCGCGGAGATGTACGCGGAGATCATCAGCTCCGAGCCGAAGGAGCTGTCGACCATCATTGCGCCCATCGCTTCGGACACGCATCAAGAGATGGTGCTAGTCCGCGACATCACCTTTCACTCGCTCTGCGAGCATCACTTGGCACCTTTCTTCGGAGTAGCCCACGTTGCCTATATCCCGTCCAAGAACGGGCACATCACGGGCATCTCGAAGATAGTGCGCCTGGTGCGCTGCGCCGCCGCGCGGCTGCAACTGCAGGAGCGCCTCACCACTACCGTTGCCGACACCATGGTTCAGTCGCTCGATCCCGCCGGGGTGCTGGTGCTCATTCAGGCTGAGCATCTCTGCATGACCATGCGCGGAGTAAGGGCGCCCGGCTCGCGAGTGGTGACGTCGGCAGTCCGGGGCATCTTCCGCGCCAACGCGGCCACCCGCGCCGAGGTGCTGGCTCTGATCGAAGCCCCGAGTCGCTGACCCGGGTTTCGGGGGTCCAAATGATTCCCACACACGGCCGTCCTCGGATCGTCAGTCTGGAGGACGCTGGGGAGGTCCGGACGGCCATGCACCTGGCCCGGGTCTCCGAGGGTGGCATCAAGATCATGGCCAAGAAAGCCCTGTTCCGCGTGGTCAGCGTCAGCGGACTGAGCGTGAGGGCGGCAGGCATCCTCAAGCAGGAGATGCTCGCGCGAGGAGGGGAGGTGGCCATCTCACGGGAGGTCTACGAGACGAGTGGGGAACTTGCCGACTGCCTTGTCATGGGTACTGTCGGACAATTTGAGCGGCTGATGCCGAAACTGAAGATGCAGCCGTTCGGTCTGTCCCGCCTGGCCGATGCCCTTGACACGGCGCTGCATAACTATGACGCCCCAGTGCCCGTCGGGCCGCCGGGGATGGATCTCAGCGACGGGCCGCTCCTGATGGGCATCGTGAATGTCACTCCCGACTCGTTCTCCGACGGCGGCGATCGCAACGAGTTGTCGGTGGCAGCACGGGCGGCGCTGCGGATGGCCGAGGAAGGTGCGGCGCTGATCGACATCGGTGGCGAATCCACGCGCCCCGGGTCCGACCCGGTGTCGGCGAAGGACGAGGCTGCACGGGTGCTGCCGGTCGTCGAAGCCCTGGCCGCGGAGCTGCCCGGCCGCATATCCGTCGATACCTACAAGGCCGGGGTGGCGGCGCAAGCACTGGAGCGCGGCGCCTACATGATCAACGACATATCCGCGCTCCGCATGGACCCTGAGATGGTCGCGGTGCTGCGCGACGCCGGTTGCCCTGTGGTGCTGATGCACATGCTGGGCGAGCCCAAGACGATGCAGCAGGATCCTCACTACGACGATGTGGTGGACGAGGTCTACGCATTCTTCCTCGAGAGGCTCAACTGGGCGATCGACAATGGGCTGAAGGAAGAGAACCTGCTTGTGGACCCGGGGCTCGGGTTCGGCAAGACTACGTCTCACAACCTGGAGATACTGCACAACCTGCAGACGTTCCGCTCGCTGGGAAGGCCCGTGGTGTTGGGCGCCTCGCGCAAGCGGTTCCTTGGAGAGATACTGAGCATCGACGACCCGAAGGGCCGCGATTCCGCCACCGCTGCCATCACGGTGCTCGCAGCGGCCCAGGGGGCGCACATCCTGCGCGTGCACCGGATAGGGCCGAATCTCGAAGCGGTTCGGTTGGCCCGGGCCGTCATGGGGCGCCAGCAGGCTTCAGCGTCTTAGAGAAAACGACGAAACGGGGGATACGGTGGACATCTTCATCGAAGGTCTCGAGGTCTATGGTCACCACGGCGTGGGGCGCGAGGAGAAGGTGCTGGGCCAGCGGCTCATCTACGACGTACGTCTCACCTTCGAGGCTTGTGAGGCGGCATACACCGACAGGGTGGAGGACGCTGTCGACTACACCGAGGTCCTCGATCTCATCGTCGAAGTGGCAACTGTCAAGAGCTACTCGCTGCTCGAGCGGCTGGCGCAGGCGACGGCCGAGGCCATCTTGCGCAAGTTCCCGGTGGACGAGGTGTGGATCCAGGTGACAAAGCCGCATCCTCCCGTGGCCTGCGCGCTGGCGAGTGTGGGCGCTGCGGTGGAACTGCAGCGCGCCGATATCGAGGGCTGAGGCCTGGCCAGCAGCCTGTCGGGAAATGAAGCCACGCCGCCAGGGTGCGATGGGCGCGCGCGAGAGAAGGACGCAGGGAGCGCGATGGAAGCGCTATTTGCGCGACTGAGGACGCTCTATCGTGCCGCCCAGCGCTGTCTGGGGGCCACGGCTTGATTTTCCGAGAGGCTCCCAGGGAGCGCGCCCCGGCCCGGGTCTTCCTGGGTCTCGGTTCCAACCTGGGCGACCGGGAGTCCTTGCTGAGCCGGGCGCGCGCGCTGCTCGCGGCTTTGCCCGGCACCACCTTGTCCGCCCAGTCCGGTCTCTACGAGACCGCCCCGGTGGGCGGCCCCGACCAGGACGACTTCCTGAACCAGGTGGTGGAGGTGCGCACTCTCCTCGCTCCACGCGAGCTCCTCGCGGCCATCCACGCCCTCGAAGCCGAGCTGGGCCGTCGGCGCGCGGTCCGGTGGGGCCCTAGAAGCATAGACGTAGATATCCTCTGGTACGATGGATTCAGAGGGGTCGATGCCGATCTGGAGGTTCCGCACCCGCGCCTGGAAGAGCGGCGCTTCGTGCTGGAGCCGCTCGCCGAGTTGGCCCCTGACCTTGTCTTGCACAGCGGGAGGACGGTCACGGCCGCCCTAGGACGCGTGCAAGACCAGGCAGTCCGCCGGTTTGACGGCGATACCGATGTGGCGACCCGAATGGACAAGGATTCACCGATGGACCACTCAGCAGTTCAGGCGGAGATACGGCGTCTTGCTCGCGAGAAGGGCGCCGTCATCCTCGCTCACAACTACCAGCGGCCGGAAGTGCAGGACGTGGCCGACATCGTGGGAGACTCTCTGGGACTGTCACGGCAGGCGGCTGCCTCCGATGCGCGCATGATCGTGTTCTGCGGCGTTCACTTCATGGCCGAGACGGCCGCCATCCTGTCTCCCGACCGGCCTGTCATACTGCCTGACCTCAACGCGGGCTGCCCGATGGCCAACATGGTCGATGTACAGGGGTTGAGGACGCTCAAAGCCGTGCACCCGGGCGCGATCGTGGTGAGCTACGTGAACACGACAGCGGCCGTCAAGGCCATCTCCGACATCTGCTGTACGAGCGCCAACGCGGTGGAGATCGTCAAGTCGATCCCCGCCGATCGGGAGATCATCTTCACCCCCGACCAGAATCTCGGCTCGTGGGCGGCCAAGAAGGCCGGGCGGGAGATGATCCTGTGGCCGGGCTTCTGTCCCACCCATGAGCTCATCGACGAGTACGACGTGGCGGCGGCGCGCGAGGCCCATCCGCGCGCGAAGTTGGTGGTTCACCCCGAGTGCGTCCCCGAAGTGGTGGAACTGGCCGACGCCGTGGAGAGTACGTCCGGCATGATCCGCTTCTGCTGCAACGACAGCGCCGAGGAGTACCTGATAGGTACCGAGCTGGGCATGCTCTACCGGCTGTCCAAGGATTGCCCCGGCAAACGCTACTACCCGGTGAGCGAGCTGAGCCTCTGCCCCAACATGAAGCTGACGACCCTCGACAAGGTGCTCGCGGCGCTTCAGAACGAGGGGCCGGTAGTCACGGTCGACGCCGACACCAGGCAGAAGGCGCTTCAGGCGGTGCAGCGCATGATAGAGGTCGGCGCGTGAATCGTGGTCCGGCAGGGAGCATCCAAGCCGGCCTCGCGCCGTTCATATCGAGGAGAGGCGCGGAGCTTCGCTACTCGAGCTACGACGTGCTCGTCGTCGGCGGCGGCATCGCCGGGCTGACGGCAGCTGTCGGGGCTGCCCACCGTTGGAACGTCGGCCTCATCACCAAAGGCACGCTCGATCAGACCACCACCTTCCTCGCCCAAGGCGGCATCGCGGCCGCCATGAGCCCGCATGATTCGCCCGAGCTCCATCTCAAGGACACCCTTGAGGCGGGGGTGGGCCTGTGCGACGAAGAGGCGGTGCGGGTGCTGGTGTCGGAGGGCCCGGCTCGCATACTCGAGCTCGAGCGGTTGGGCACCAAGTTCGACAAGCGCGATGGCAAGCTGATCCTAGGCAAGGAAGGGGCCCATTCGATGGCCCGGGTGGTGCACGCGGGCGGCGACGCCACCGGGAGCGTGGTGGCGAGCGCGTTGGCCGATGTGCTGACGTCGGGGGGCCGAGTGGAATTGCACGAGAACGAATTCGTGCTCGACTTGCTTATGGACGCGGGGCGATGCGTCGGTGCGCTCTCACTGGATGAAGAGGGCGAGCTGACGATCAGCCTCGCCCGGGCGGTGGTGTTGGCGAGCGGCGGCGCCGGCCAGGTGTTCTC
>PMIZ01000248.1 GCA_003157225.1 Actinomycetota bacterium
GGCACGCCGGCGTCCATCAACGCGAGCGTGGAGGCGCAGACGCTGGCCATGGAGCTGGAGCCGTTCGATTCCAGGGTCTCCGAGACCAGGCGGATCGTGTAGGGGAATTTCTCCTCATCGGGCACGACGGGGACGAGAGAGCGCTCCGCCAAAGCTCCGTGGCCGATCTCCCGGCGGCCGGGACCGCGCATGAAACCGGTCTCGCCCACGCTGAAGGGCGGGAACTTGTAGTGGTGCATGAAGCGCTTGGACTCTTCGATGTCCAGGCCGTCGACCCGCTGCTCGTCACGGGCGGCGCCCAGGGTGAGCAGGGTAAGGACCTGTGTCTGACCGCGTGTGAAGAGTCCCGAGCCGTGCGTACGCGGAGCTACCGTGACCTCACAGCTGATCTGCCGGATCTCGTCGACGCCACGGGCGTCGGGCCGCTTCTTGTCCACGGCGATGGACTTGCGGACGTATTCCTTCTCCACAGCATCGAAGGCCTTGGAGACGCTGACGGCCTCGGCGATCTGCTCGTCGGTGGCGTCTTCCGGCAGCCAGGTGGAGACGGCCTCCTGCTTGAGGACGGCCAGAGCGTCGGCGCGGCCGTGCTTGTCGAGCACGCTGGACGCCTCGACGATGCGGTCGCCGTAGCGGGCCTTGACCTTCGCCACGAGAGCGGGGTCGGCCACCCTGGGGGCGAACTCCATCTTGGGTTCGCCCACCTCAGCAGCCCACGCGGCTATGGCGGCGCAGATCTGCTTGATGGCGTCGTGCGCCACTTCCAGCCCTGCGATAACGTCCGCCTCGTCGACCTCTTTACACCCGGCTTCCACCATGCCGATGGCGTCCTTGGTACCGGCCACGACAAGGTTGATGGGACTCTGCTCGAGGTCCTCATAGGTCGGGTTGACGATCCACTCGCCCTCGACCTTGGCGACACGCACTGCAGCGACGGGGCCGCCGAACGGCGCCTCGGAGAGACACAGGGCCGCCGACGCGCCGGTCACGGCCAGCACGTCGTAGGGGTTCTTCTTGTCCACGGAGAGCACAGTCGCGACGATGTGCGTCTCCTTGTTGAAGCCCTTGGGCCACAGCGGCCGGATGGGCCGGTCGATGAGCCGCGCGTTCAGAATCGACTGATCGCTGGGCCGGCCTTCCTTCTTGATAAAGCCGCCGGGTATCTTGCCCGCGGCGTACATTCCCGCTTCCACGTCAACCGTGAGGGGGAAGAAATCCACGTTACGTTCGGTGCTGGCCACGACCGCCGTGACCAATACCATGGTGTCGCCCGAGCGGACCACCACAGCGCCACTCGCCTGCTTCGCCAACTTGCCGGTCTCGAAGCTGATCTTCTTGTCGCCCAGGGTTACTTCAGTCTTGCTTACTCCGCTGGCCACTTTCTTTTCTCCCGTCTGAGGACCTCCTCAGGCCCTCTCTTTCCGTCTGTTAGCTCTTTCGCTGCCACTTCTTTTCCCAATTTGCCGCTTTCCTACCTGCGCAGACCCAGGTCTTTCACCACCGTGCGGTAGCGCTCCACGTCCTGCTTCTGCAGGTAATTGAGCAGCCGGCGGCGGTGCCCGACCATCTTGAGCAGGCCGCGCCGCGAATGGTGGTCTTTCGAGTGGGTCTTGAGATGCTCGGTGAGGACGTTGATCCGCTCGGTGAGGATGCCTATCTGCACCTCCGGGGATCCCGTATCGACCTCGTGCTTCTTGAAGCGGTCGATGATCTCGGTCTTGCGATCTTTGCTCAGCATGCATGGCCTCCTAGGGCTCCATGCTCCCAGCGGAGACGCTGCGGTCCGGGCCGAGAGCAGGTTTAAGAGCTCAGTTCTGCATCATTCCGAAATGAGCTCACAATGCCGGCGGGTCACCGGATCCTTGAGCCGATAGCAGCACGCTGCTCCCGGAGCCCGCCCCCTCAGGCGAACTGCGCCTGAAATGGTGATGTAGGTTAGCACAGTGGAAGGCACGCCAATCACAGGGTTGCCGCGGAGCCCTGACGGCCCGTCTTCAAGTACCGGCATGGAATTGCCGAAAATGGGGATGCGTGAGTCACACGACGCTGGGGGTCTGCATGCGCGTCACATCGTTCGCACTTGGGATCGCGGGAGGAGTCGCGGGACTCGCCGTGCACGCGGCGCTTCTGGCGGTCTTCTTCTCGCGAAGCACGGGGCTGTTCGAGGTCTTCCTGCAACTGGCCCTTGCCGTGGCGCTCGGTCTCGCCGCGATCCTCATCGCTGCCCTCTGCCGCAGATCGCTGAAGATGCTGGCCGCACTGCTACCGGTGCTGGGCATCCTGGGCTTCTTCCCCCGCCCTGTCAGTTGGTCCCCGGCCGGCGTGCTCCTGATCGCCGGCGGAGTCGTTGCCTGCATAGCCCTCCGGCAGGCCGGAAGCCGTCCCACCGCCGCTCCCGCGGCCGGTCTCTCCCCTACTGGAGCGCCCCTGCACTGGTCGGAAGCTGCCCGCCTGGGAATCCCAGCGACTCCGCGAGTGGTCGCACCTCATCCACGAGGTGAGGAACGGTGGAGCCTGGCCCGCAGAACCGGCATCATCGCTGGCGGCCTCATAGCGGCCGCCATCGTGATCCCTCTATCGGTGTGGCCTCCGACTGTTGCCGGTTCTGCCGGCGGCCAGGGATCGGTCGGTCCCACCACTACCGTCCTCTCCGCGCGAGCGACAACCACGAGCCCACAGCCGTCCTCTACCGATAGCCCCACCAGCACCACAGCCCCGGGCCACAGCAGCACGAGCACCACCAAGGCGGGCGGCCTAGACGTCTTTTCCGATGCTCAGCGCGGCATCAGCATCTCCTACCCCGCCACTTGGCGCAACACCAATCCAAGCGAGGTGGGCGAGCGTATCTACGGCGGCGCAAACCAGGCCCGCCAAAGAGCCTTCAACGACGCCTACGTCGCGGCCGCCTTCGCCGACTGGAAAGGTCCCACCTACGACGGGTGCTACCTCGACTACATATGGATGGAGGTCTACGACGACCAGCCCACCAAGGTGTCTGACCTCCCGAAGATCCGTACCAACGTCCAAGACTACCTGGACTGGCTGAGACAGAACTTCTCGGACGTGAAGCTGCTCGAGCCGCTGCGGGAGGTGCAGATCGGCACGGCGACGGGCTTCGACTACACCTGGAGCTTCACCGTGGGTCAACAGAAGCTGATGCTCACCGATTGCGTGCTCATCGCCAACGACACGGAGTATTTCCTCGAGTTCGCCTCGGTGGAGAAGGACTGGAAGAGGTGCCACCCGATCTTCAATCAGATCCTCCAAACGTTCATGGTGCGCGGCTCCTCACCGCTGGCCTAGTAGGCTGCTGAATAACGACGCTGCGCCATCAGGACACGATCGCCGCGCGCGAGACAAGGACGCAGGAAGCGCAAATAGCAGCGCTATTTGTGTGACCGAGGACGCAGTATCGCGCTGGCCAGCGTGTCCTGGTGGCCGTGGCTTCGTTGTTCAGCAGCCTCCTAGTCGAGTAGCTTGGTGAAGCTCCCCAACGGGAGGAAGGCCTGCACCCTCCTGCGTGTGATCTCGAACAGGGCCTTCGGGCCCAGGCCCGCTCCTTTTGACGTGGACACAGCCATCACGTAGCCGGCCGCCTTCGCCGCTTGGATGACTCTTTGGTCGTACGACCCGGCCGGATATGCGAGCGCGTAGACAGGGCGGTCCAGTGCCTGTCGTATGGCCTCCCGCGAATCCACCAACTCCGACCGCAGCCGGCTGTCGGACGCGCTCGGCAGATCGGGGTGAGAGACCGTGTGCGACTGGATGGACATCCCCGCCGCGGCCATCTCCCGCAGTTGGTCCCACGTCATCTGCCCAGGCGCTCCCACCGTCTTTGTGATGACGAAGAAGGTGGCGCTCAGTCCGTGTTCCACGAGGATGGGGAAAGCGACCTCATAATTGTCCAGCCCACCATCGTCGAAGGTGAGCGCCACCGACTTCTGAGGCAACGTCCTTAGTCCGGCCATGGCTAGGTACGTATCCGCCAGAGTCACGGTGTGGTAACCATGGTCCGCGAGATACTCCATCTCCTGGATGAAGTCGGGCGTGCGCACGGTCAGGCCGTCCGCGTATGGGCCGGCCGGCGGTGGCTCGGCATCGACGTAGTGGTACATGAGCACGGGCACATGCACACCCACTGAAGCGGCCGGAAGCGGCTTCGACAGCGCCTCCGTCTCTTGCGTCGAGTAGCCCCCGGGGCCACTGTGGGCGTAGCCACCGACCCCCAACCCCAGAGGGACCTGCGCCGAAGTCCGGCGATGTGGTGAGTACCCGAGGACCAGACCAAGGGCCAACGCCGCCACGAGGACAAGCAGCAGAACCGTGACTGCGCGCGCCCGCGACCTTGCCACCCACCGCCGGCGTTTGCCTCCGCTCGGTTCCCTCATGGTACCTAGCCGGCGCTCCCATACCGGGCATGGGCCCGGCGGGCGAACTCGACGTCTTCCCGTATCCGGCTTGCCAGGCCGGGAGCGTCCGTGAAAGTGCGCTGCGGCCTGATGCGCTCGAGGAAGTCGACGGCCAGGTGCGACCCGTATAGGTCACCGCCATAGTCGAGCAAGAGGGTCTCGATGCGCACCTTGTGATCAGATTCGAAAGTGGGGTTGGTGCCCACGCTGGTCACCGACGCACACGACTCGCTCCCGTTGATAAGCGACCGAGTGACGTACACGGCGATGCCGGGGAGCGCGATATCCCTACTGGGTGTCAGGTTGGCTGTAGGCGCGTCGAGTACCCGGCCACCGCGGCCCGCCCCGCTTATCACCGTACCCTCGATCCTGTGGGGCCGGCCAAGCAAAGAGGCTGCCTCTTCCACGTGGCCGGCGCGGATAAGCTCCCGGATGCGGGTGCTCGAGATCACCTTTCCCGCGCCTTCCACAAGCGGCACCGGTCGAACCTCGAAACCATGGGTGGCGCCATATTCCGCAAGGTGCGCCGCGGTGCCCGCCCCTTCGTGTCCGAAACGGAAGTTCTCCCCTACGTGCACCGCTCGCGCTCCCAGATGGTCGGACAGCACCGCCCGGCAGAACAACTCGGGAGACAGTCGGGCGAACTCACGATCGAACTTCACCACGATGAGCTCGTCGAGGCCGAGCGCTTCCAGCAACTCCGCCTTGCGCTGCGGGGTGGTGAGCATCTGCGGCGCGGCATGCGGGCGCAACACGGCCTCGGGGTGAGGATAAAACGTCACGACTGCTGCCGGAGTGCCCACCGACCGCGCCTGGTCGATGGCGCTT
>PMIZ01000289.1 GCA_003157225.1 Actinomycetota bacterium
ATGGCGATGATGATGATCACCACCAAGAGCTCGATGAGAGTGAAGCCTTTTTCACTCTTCATCCTTCTGTGGATAGAACTGAACATTCCGCGTTCCTCCTTGATCTCGGACGGTGGACTTTGTTGCTCTACCAGGGCACTGCTTACCCTATCGGCATTCTGAGACAGGACTTTAGAATCTGCTGTGCAACCTTCGAAGCATGGCGGCCGAGAAGCTCATCGATCGCACGAGAGCGACCGTCTACCAGGGCTTGGCCACACCAGCCACATAGAAGACGTTGCCCACGGCTTTGTCCACAGCGACCCCGAAGGTCTTGCCGGAGTCCGACTTCGCGCCCACAGCATAGGTGGTGGCCGTGCCGGTGTAGTTGACGGTCTTTGCGGATACCAGAGCAGTCGGGGCGGTGTTCGCGGCAGCAAGCACTACAAAGGTCATGGACGGCTCGATGGCCTTCACGTCGGCGGGCAGCATGCCTGCCGCGGTCGGGTCGAAAGTTCTCGCATCGACATAGGCGGATTCGATAGCGGTCATAGCGTTGCGGATGAGTGACTTAGCAGCTGCATCCTGGGCTTTCTGACGCTGTCCCAGGAAGGTGGGGATGGCGACCGCCGTCAGAATGGCGATGATGATGATCACCACCAAGAGTTCGATGAGAGTGAAGCCCTTTTCTCTCTTCATCCTTCTGTGGATAAGCCTGAACATCCCGCGTTCCTCCTTGATCTCAGACGCCGGTTCCCGGTCTGTTTCTGTGCCTCCCCGGTCTGTTTTTGTACCAGGGCACCTCTCATCTACCTTATCGGCACTCTGGAGGATGACTTTAGCGACGAGCCTGTGCGACGATCGATGGGGTTGGCGAAGGACGGGAAGCCCAAGCGGGTGCGATCAGTGGAGGTTGAAGACACCTTGAGAGCTTGGCAGTTCGCGCCAGTCGAGGATCTGGTAGCTGCCCACCGTGGGGAAGTATGGAGGCGGGTTGTGAAGCAGGAAGGTGTCGTAGGTGTTGGCGCCATTCTCGAAGCCGCCGTCCGTGCTCGGGCTGTAGCGGTAGGGCGTGTGCAACGAAGAAACGGAGCCATAGATGGTAAGCAGGTCGCGGTCCGGCCCGCCGAGGTCGGCCGCAACCGCGTACTCTTTGCCCTGTTGGGCGATCATGGCTGCGTCGATCGTCATGTCTATGGTCTCGACGTCGTCATGGGTATTGCTCAATGGCGCATACGAGGGGATCTCTATGTTGTTCTGGGCGATGAGACCGACGGCGACTTTTCCGTCGAGCGTCGCGTACGTCAGGTTGTCCACCACATGGATGGACGTGGCCGCGGTCTTGCCGGAGCCGTTCAACTGGCCCGAACTCGCGATGGTGAGGCGGCCGGTGAGATTCGTGCCTTCCACCCACACGTTGTCGTTCACATAGATGACCCCGTTGGCGGGGTACGAGAGGACGCCACTGGGAGCAAGTGGAGTGGGAGCCACGAGCGTGAGACCGCCCCCGTATCCGCTGTTGGTCTCTGTCTCGCCGCTGACCCGCTGGATCTGGTATTGCTTGCCGGGCAGCAGCTTGATGTACCAACCCTGCCTCGCGTCGTGGGCGGTGCTGGTGGAGTAGGGCAGGTTGATCCCGCTGCCGGTGGCCAAGCCGCTCAGCCGCGCGAAGTCCGAGGTCACCGTCGTGAAGCTGATGGCCGGCACCGGGAATTTCCACAACGCGACCGATGGGTCGGTCGACGGGACCTTGCTCCCGGGGTCGCCTCCGGACCACACACCGTTGTGGCTGCCGCCGAACATATCGCTGTTGTATGTCGCGTTGGCGCACGTGACCGGGTCGGTAATGTTGGAGGTGTCGATGATGACGCCGGTGTTGGAATGGGTCTTGCCGTGCCACAGTCGGCCGATCGGACCCCCGATCCACACTTCATCGTCCGTGAGCATCACGTATTCGGAGAAGGCCGGTCGGCCCAGATGGGCGCTCACCGTCCTGGGGACGTCGGTGGAAGATGCTGCCATGCCGGTGACCGTCACCAGAAGCCGCGAGTCTGTAGCGGTCGGGGGGGTCACCTGAATGGCGTAGGTTCCCTTGACAGAATCGTTATAGATGTCCGTCAGACTGAGTTTCTCCCACTGTGGAAATGGACCCGTGTTGCCCGGGATGGCAAATCCGTTGGAATCAGAACTCGTCCCGCTCGCCACCATCCACAGGTACTGATTCAGCCCTGCTTCCGCAACGGCCAGAGACTCGCTGTAGGCCCGATCCCGGATCACATGCTGCTGGTTGGTGACCACCTGCGTCAACAGAGTCATCGCCGCCATGCCGACGGCCACAAGGATGAGCATCGCCAGGATCAGGATATAGCCCTGCTGCTCCCGGCCGGCCAGCCTGAGTCGGCTCACGAGTCGAGTGGTTGTTCTTCTGTTAGCTCCCACCGAGGCCTCCGTTATACCTTTGCCGTATCTGTACGAGGCTGTCGAGCTTGACGCTTCCCTTGCTCAGCTGGGGGACTTCGTTTACGTAGAGTGTCATCCCCACGGCAACGATCTTCGCCATGTCGGCTGCACTCGTCGGGTTTGTCATGACGGTCAAGTTGTCATGCGCCATGTCGGTCGTCGATGTGTAGGCCGGGTTCGTTTGGTAGTAGGTGAATATCGCCGTAGCTCCATTCCGTACCCCGTTCATGATGACCACGCCGTCGGTGGTATAGGCGGGATAGGTGGGTGGGCTCGTGCCCGTGGGAGCGACGGTGGCCAGCTTCATGGTCAGGCCGGAAAGGTAGATGCGCACCTTGTCCGGTGTGCCGTTGCCGTCGATATCGGCGTAGAGCACCAGTTCCTGTGGCTGAGCCACGGCGATCGCGTCCGACACGGACGTCTGGTTGGAGGCGGACGAGGTTGCCATACGAACATAGCGCGACAGTGTGTTGATCGCCGAACGCGCATCGTCTTGGTTGATCACCCGGTTCCCCGTGTCGGTGACCGAGCGGACGGCGCTGTAGTAGAGCCCGAGCATCGCCGCCGCGAGGATGGATGTGACGATAAGTACCACCATCAACTCGACCAGGGTGAAGCCCCGCGAACCGCGCAGCCTATTCGTGGAAATGGATATGGGCTTTCTCATCTTCGCTATCGCCTCAGCACTCGTGACTAGGTGTATGAGTAGTGATCGGCGGGCACAATGGCCGACGTGCCGTACGGAGTGGTGACCCTGACGTCCCACGGGCCCGACGGACCCGTGCCGCGGGCCGGAGCTTTGCACGTGATTTGCGTGTCGGAGACGACCGTGACATTGGTGGCGTTGGTGCCTCCGAAGGTGACCACCGTTGCCCCGGTGAAGTTGGTGCCGGTGATGGTGACGGTGTTCCCGCCGCTGTGGCCACCGCTGATGGGGTTCACCACTGCCACCGCCGGCGGCGGAACATAGGTGTAGTCATCGGCGGCCACAATGGCCGAGGTGCCGTTCGGAGTGGTGACGGTGACGTCCACCGTACCCGTGCCGGCCGGAGAGACCGCCGTGATCTGGGTGGCGGAGTTCACCACGAAGCTGGTGGCGTTGGTGCTGCCGAACTTGACTACTGTCGCCCCGGTGAAGTTGACCCCGGTGATGACTACGCTGGTGCCGCCGGCAGTGGTGCCTTTGGTGGGGCTTATGGCGGTCACCATGGGGCCCGAATCGACCACAAGGTAGACGTCTTGCGTCGTGCCAGGATCGAGGAGCACCGGGATCGTCCCGGCCGGCACCGGCCCGAGGGGCGTGTGCGAGAACTTGTCGTCTATGGTAGGTGTTGGCACCCCGGTAGGGAGCCGCAGAGGCGGGGTGTGCGCGGTGACAAGTTTGACGAAGTAGGGCTCAAGGGTGTCCGACCACCTGATGTTCTGTAGAACGACCGTCCCCGTGGCATCCGTAGTGACCGGTTGACTGAAGTTAGGCTTGCCCTGGGGGTCAAATGGGCCCACCTCCTTGTATCCCGTCACAAGTAGTGCGATGCCGGATAGCGGCACCCCGTTCTGGTCGGTGACNNAGTTCGGCCGGGTTGTAGCCGCTCTTCTCCGCGTGAACCTGATAGCCACCACCCGGGTCGGGGGTAAGACCAGGGACCATCATTTTGCCGTCATTGTCGGTGCGGATTGCCGATGCGTTGATGAGCACGTTCGGCACGAGAACGTTGTCGGTGATCGTGAGTTGCGCCCCCTCGACTCCGTGGCCACTCAGGTCGGCGACAGTGATGTCTAGAGTGCCCCCTTGAGCCCCACCGGCGACGTTTGTGCTCGTCTGCACCGGGTCAACAGCAGCGCTGACGCGAAAGTCCGTCCCCCCAAATGTCACCTTGGGATCGGCTGAGGAGCCGGTGTACAGGAATACCTTGACGGTCGCCCGGCGGTAGTTGGCGGGGAAGGGGCCGCTGGTGCTGTAGCTCGAATCCCGGATATACGTGACCTCCCGCACTATCAGGAACGACCGTCCTTCCACGACTTTGAGGTGGTGGTCGGGAAGTTCGCCATACGGGGAAAGCGCACCCGCCGGATCCCCGCCGATCGTGCCGACGTCCTGGTATTGCAGGGCGCGAATGGTTTCTATCTCCTGGTTTGCGATCTGCTCCATGAGCGAGCGCGTGTCGGATGTGAGGACCCGCGCCGCGGCAGATGTGAAGAACTGCGCGATGAAGATGAACCCGACGACCATGACCAACCCTGCAACCATGACTTCGATGAGAGTGAAGCCCCTGTGCAGGCGGAGGCGGGCGATCCTTCTGATCATACTGCTCATATGCCGTTTCTCCCCCGTCTTTGTGCCATTTTCCGGGGCACACAGAGCCGTCGTGCCCGTTACTGCACGATCCTTCAGGCTTATTGTCGGCTTTTCGACGGGAAGTCTTTAGCAAATGCCGCCACACCGGGCAGCCGGATGGAATTCAAAGGCAGATATGCTGGAAACGGCGCTCGGGACCGCACTCATGCGGGAACTCACCGTCCGCTGCTGCCGAAACCTCCGTCGCCCCTGACCGTGTCGGGCAGTTCCCCCGCGGCGGTGAAGGTAGGATCTTCCACCCTCTGCACCACCAACTGGGCGATACGCTCCCCCACCCCCACCAGGAAGGGCTCGCTTCCGGAGTTGTACAGCGAAATCCGCACTTCTCCCCGATAGCCGGCGTCGATCAGGCCGGGGGAGTTCACCACCATGATGCCGTGTTTGAACGCGAGACCCGAGCGCGGCTGGACAAAGCCCGCACAGCCGAACGGGATCGCGAGAGCGATGCCGGTGCCTACGTCCCTTCGTTCGCCGGCGGGAATGGTGACCTCCTCAACCGAGAACAGGTCGGCTCCGGCGTCACCGGGATGGGCCGGCAGCGGGAGACGCGCTCCCCGCCGCAGCAACCTGACCGCTATCTCCACGAGACCTTCATTTCCGCCGGCTCGGACTCGGCATCCACACGGGTCGGACCTACAGCCTGAGCGAGCGTTCGATGCGCTCGACGGCCTCGGCGATGCGATCGTCGGGCGTTGTCAGCGACAGGCGGACGAAGCCCTCCCCCGCCGGTCCGTAGCCCCGGCCAGGAGTGACTACCACGCCCGCCTGCTGGAGCACGTGTTCGCTGAAGCGAGCCGACGTGTACCCCGCTGGCACGGGGATCCACATGTAGATGGTGCCCTTGGGTTTCGGCGCCTGCATGCCCACCGACACCAGAGCTTCGGCCAACAGGTTCCGCCGGCGCCGGTAGACCTCACACATCTCGCGAACGAAATCCCAAGGGCCGTTGAGGATGAAGGCGCCCGTCCGTTGCAAGGCGTCGAACATGCCCGAGTCCATGTTGGTCTTCAGTCGCCAGAGGTGAGCGAGGATCTCGTGGTTGCCGACCGCGAAGCCAAGACGCCACCCTGTCATGTTGAAAGGCTTGGAGAAGCTGAAGAACTCCACGCCGACGTCCTTCGCCCCGGGTGTGCTGAGGAAGCTCGGCGCGACGTAGCCGTCATAGGTGAGCTCTGAATAGGCGTTGTCATGGATGACGGCGAGGTCGTGC
The DNA here is from genome assembly GCA_003157225.1 of Actinomycetota bacterium. The sequence continues at coordinate 6,006 of PMIZ01000289.1, forward strand.
TTCTTGGCAAAGGCCACCACCCGCTCGAAGAAGTCGTCCTCGATGACCGCGGCGGTCGGGTTGTTGGGATAGCCGATGAAAAGGACCTTTGCCCGTTCGGCTTCCTGCTCGCTGATTTCATCGAGGTCCGGAAGAAATCCCTTCTCCGGACTTAGATTCAGGTAGCGGACCTCCGCTCCCATCATGATGGAGCCGCCGGCATACACGGGGTAGCCCGGGTCGGGGACGAGGGCGAGATCGCCGGGATCAAGCAGAGCCATGCAGACGTGAGCGAGACCTTCCTTGGAACCCAGAAGCGGGAAGAACTCCTTGGCCGGATCCAAATCCACGCCGAAGCGTCGCTTGTAGAAAGACGCCGCAGCCTCACCGAACTCGGACAGACCCCAGTTGCTCGGATAGCGGTGGTTGCGCGCATCGGCAACCTGCCGCTGCATCTCCTCGACGACAAAGGCCGGGGTTGGTAGATCCGGGTCGCCTATGCCGAGGCTGATGACGTCCACCCCACTCTTGCGCTTCTCAGCTATCTTCCGCTCCATGTCGGCGAAGAGATATGGCGCCAGATCGTCCATCCGCCGGGAAAACAGCACCTCAGCCTCCTCGTTGCTCGTTCAACCGGACGGTATCCCGCCGGTCGTTGCTCACTCCTAGAATCCGGCGCCTCTCGCTCGGCGCGGGCGCCGACCATCCCAGCCGGCGCAATAGGTCGTTCGCCAGGTCGCAGGTGAACACCTCTTCGGCGGGGCCGCTCATGAAGACGCGGAGGCCGGGCGACGTGGACAGTTCAGCCGTCGCGCGTACGGCGCTGCTCGCCATGCCGCCATCGCCGACACTCGCGGCGGCGCCGGCCTCGTCGGGCTCCACTTCTATCGTCAAGTCCCCGCCCGGGAGCCGCACGAGCACTGGGCTCTTTGCAAGTCCCAAACGGACGCACGCTGCCCCGACCGCCGTGGCGCCGGTTCCGCAAGCCCGGGTCTCCCCCGCACCACGCTCCCACACCCGCATGCGCACGGCGCCATCCGCCTCGACCCGAATGAATTCCACATTGACCCTGTTCGGGAACAGCGGAAGGCGCTCGATGACCGACCCTACACCCGCAACGTCGAAAGACGCCGGGTCGTCGACGACGATCACGCAGTGCGGATTGCCCACATCGACAAACGTGAAGCGGTATTGCCGACTACCTGCGTGGAGAAGGGCGCCGACCACGTCACCCTCCGGCACCGTGGCGCTACCAGCCGGAAGAGACGCCTCCGGGGCGACGTTGGCGCTGCGGAAGCGCGCCTTCCCCATGTGCACGCGCACCCGTTCGTTGTCGAGCAGCCTTGGCACGATGGGGCCCGCGAGCGTCTCGATGACGAACTCCTCGCGATCCACCTGGCCCGACCGGGCGAGATAGCGAGCGAAGATGCGGATGCCATTGCCACACATCTCNNCCGTCGGGATTGAAGATCCGCATGCGAGCCAAGGCCCCGGGGATCGCGCCCGTCGGGCATGCGTGGAGCAGAATGCCGTCGGCGCCGACGCCAAGATGGCGGTCGCACAGCACGACGATGGCTGCCGGGGTCAAGGCGGCCGGAAGCGCAGACTCCTCGACCACCAGGTAGTCGTTACCCAGCCCTTGCCACTTGACCAGCTTCACAGCCTATCGGTCTCCTCGCCCGCACCCGGCGGAACCGGGCACCAGCCTCTAGAACTCGGCGGCCCGCCCAGCTATCTCGCGTGCCACCCCGAGTGCGTCCCTCCCACCAACGTCAATCATAACAGCGCCCTCCAGCTTCCGCAGCCAGGTGAGCTGGCGACGAGCGTACCGCCGCGTCGCCCCCGCGACCCGTTCCAGCGTTTGCTCGCGGCTCTGTTCGCCCGTCAGGAACCCGCAGATCTCCGGATAGCCTATGGCACTCCGGATGCCATCGCCTCCCGGTCGAGTGACCTCTACTCCGCGTTCCACGCGGAACCTCCGCACCTCACGGGTGGCACCCCCCACGACGATGCGCACCGCGCGAACATCGATGCGCCGGTACAGTTCCAGGCGATCGAGCGTCAGCCCTACTACCAATGTCGGGTGCTCGTACACCGGGTTCCAAAGGTCGTCCCTTCCGGACCAAGGCTCCCCCGTCGACTGGACGGCTTCGAGCGCCCGGATCACCCGCCGGACGTTCCGTGGATCGATGGCTCGAGCAGCGCTTGGGTCAAGGCGGGCGAGCTCCGCGTGGAGCGTGCTGGCGCCTTCAGCCGCCGCGCGCTGCTCCAGTCGATTCCGCACCGTTGGGTCGCTCGGCGCCGCCACAGCGAGCGGCGCAAGCGTGGCCCGCATGTAGAGGCCGCTGCCACCTGCCAACACCGCCCAGCCCACCTCGGTCAGCTCCCGCTCGACCAGGGGCCTGGCCATGGCCGCGTATTCGGCCGCCGACAACGTCGCGAGCGGGTCCACGCACTCGATCAGCTCGTGGGGCGCTCTCCCCCGCTCCTCGGCAGATGGCTGGTTGGTGAGCACGGGAAACCCGCGGTACACCTGCATCGAGTCGCACGAGATGACGACCGTCCCGAGCATGCGCGCCAACTCGGCCGCGGCGGCCGTCTTGCCCACCCCCGTCGGCCCAAGAAGGCCAATGACCGTGCCGCGCCCACTCATTGCCGATCTCGTCTCTCGACTTCACGGCCACGGAAACTCGTCGAAGTGGCTTCCAGCAACTCCACCCACACGAGCTGCCCCGGCAAGGCAGCCGAAACGAAGTTCACCGGCTTGTGCCCTCTCGTCCGGCCCATCACCTCGCCCTCGCTCTGCCGGCTAATCCGCTCCACCATCACTTCTACGGCCACGCCCAGCATGGCTTGGTTGCGCTCGCGTCCCAGTCTCTGCACCAGATCGACCAAGCGGGCCATGCGGTCCTGGGCCACTTCGGCGTCGACCCGACCGGACAAGCGGGCGGCCTCGGTCTGCCGACGCGGGGAATAGATGAAGGTGAAGGCCGCATCGAAGCGGCACATTTCCACCAGACTCAGCGTATTGAGGAAGTCGGACTCCGTCTCGCCCGGAAAACCCACGATGAGGTCGGTGGTGAGAGCAAGGTCGGGCACGGCAGTCCGCAGGCGGCGCACCAGATCGACATAGGCACCGCTGTCGTAGCCGCGGTGCATCGCGGCAAGGATGGCGTCGCTGCCCGACTGCACCGGAAGGTGGAGGTGCTCACACACCTGGTTCTGGCCGGCCAGCAGAGCGATCAGGTCGTCTGACATGTCCTTTGGATGCGAGGTCATGAACCTGACCCGGTCGACGCGCGACACTCCACAGGCGTCTCGCAGGAGATCGACGAATCTCTCCCGCCCTTCGAAGCCCGGCTCCTTCCCGTAGGCATTCACGTTCTGACCCAGGAAGGTGATCTCCCGAGCGCCCTCCGCCGCTAGGTGGGCAACCTCGGTGAGGATCTCCGTTGCCGCTCGCGACGCTTCCGGCCCCCGCACGTAGGGGACGATGCAGTACGAGCAGTAGTTGCTGCACCCGGCCGTGATCTGCACCCAGGCCGAGGGGCCGCCCAGCCGCACGCGGGGCAGCTCGGCACTCCAACGTGTGGTGCGTTCCTGAAAGGCTCCTACCGGCTTTCGTTCCTCACGGCACCGCTTTAGAAGCTCCGGCAACTCGTACAGACTCTGGGGCCCCACCAGGACGTCCACAAAGGGGAACTCGCCCAGGAACTCCTCCCTGCGGCTTTGGGCAAGACAGCCCGCGACCACCACCAACCGCGACGCGTCCTCCCGCTTGAGACGCGCCGCCTCGCCCAGGTGCCCGGCCAAGCGAGTGTCGGCCTTCTCCCGGATCGAGCAGGTGTTGTAGACGAGGAGAGCCGCCTCTTCGGGCGACTCTCGTCTGCTTAGACCTATCTCCTCCAGCAGGCCGGCGATGCGCTCGGCATCGTGGTCATTCATCTGGCACCCGAAGGAGCGCAGGTAGTACGTCGCAGCATGCATGGACTTCACCATGGCGAGTGCGGCCTCGCCGCCGTTGTCCCTATTTGGCGTACTCCACCGCTCGGCTTTCCCGGATGACGGTGACTCTGATAGTTCCCGGGTAGTCCAACTCCTGCTCGATCTCTTTCGCGATCTCGCGGCACAGCAGCGCGGCCTTGGAGTCGTCGATCTCGTCCGGCTTCACCAGCACCCTGATCTCACGTCCCGCCTGGATGGCATAGCACTTCTCCACGCCGGGCTTGCTCTCGGCGATGCGCTCGAGCGATTCCAGCCGTTTGACGTAGGTCTCCAGGGTCTCACGGCGGGCGCCGGGACGAGCACCGCTCACCGCGTCGCCAGCGGCCACCAGCACCGCCTCGACGGTCGACGGCTCCACCTCGTTGTGGTGGGCTTCGATTATGTGGGCCACAGCCTCGGACTCCCCGTAGCGGCGGGCGACGTTGGCGCCGATGGCCGCGTGGGAGCCCTCCACCTCGTGGTCCACGGCCTTGCCCAGGTCGTGAAGTAGCCCGGCGCGCTTCGCCAACTTGGCGTTCACACCCAGTTCGTTCGCCATGAGGCCGGCAAGATGAGCCACCTCCAGAGAATGCATCAGCACGTTCTGGCCGTAGCTGGTACGGAACTTCAGCCGGCCCAGCAGCCGCAGCAGCTCAGGGGCCACGCCGTGCACGTTGGCGTCCAGCACCGCCTGCTCGCCCGCGTCCTGGATCGTCCGTTCCACCTCTTCGCGCGCCTTGGAATACATCTCCTCGATCTTGGCCGGATGGATGCGCCCGTCCGCCACCAGCTTGGTGAGCGTCAGCCGCGCGATCTCCCTGCGGACCGTGTCAAAACCGGACAGCACCACGGCCTCCGGCGTATCGTCGATGATGAAGTCGACGCCGGTGAGGTTCTCGAGGGTGCGAACGTTGCGCCCTTCCCGTCCGATGATGCGCCCCTTCATNNCCGCACCATCTTGGCCATGTCGTGCCGTACCTCGTCTTCGGTGCGTTTGAGGATGACCTCAGCCGCCTGTTCCCTGGTGAGCCCCGAAATGGTCTCCAGTTGCTTCTCCTGCTCTACCTTCGTGGCCTCGACCTCTTCGACGACCTTCCGATAGTGGCCCTCACGGTCGGTCACCGACTGCTCTCGCCGCCCCATGTCCTTCTGCAGTTCGTCCAGCGCTT
>PMIZ01000170.1 GCA_003157225.1 Actinomycetota bacterium
GGGTTCGGCCACCCTGCCGTTCTTCGGTGTCGAGCCGGTGCTGGTGGACGAGAACGGCGAAGAGATCACCGGACCGGGCGTAGGCAACCTCTGCATGCGCCGTCCGTGGCCCGGCATGATGCGCGGCGTCTACGGCGAACCCGAACGCTTCAAAGAGACCTACTTCGTGCAGTATCCCGGCCTGTACTTCACCGGTGACGGCTGCCGTCGCGATGACGACGGTTATCACTGGATCACCGGCCGCGTGGACGACGTTATCAACGTCTCCGGCCACCGCATGGGTACCGCTGAGGTCGAATCGGCCCTCGTCAGCCACGACAGCGTTGCCGAAGCCGCAGTGGTCGGCATGCCGCATCCCATCAAGGGCCAGGGCATCTACGCCTATGTGACTCTCAACGCCGGTGTGGAGCCGAGCGACGATCTCAAGAAGGCGCTCGTCAAGCACGTACGTCAGGAGATCGGCCCCATCGCCACTCCGGACGTTATCCAGTGGGCCCCCGGCCTGCCGAAGACCCGTTCGGGCNNTCGGGCAAGATCATGCGCCGCATCCTCAAGAAGATCGCCGCCAACGAGATCGGCGACCTGGGCGACACGTCGACCCTGGCCGATCCGTCGGTCGTCGACAACCTGGTGGAGCACCGCCAGCAATAGTAAGGCGCTGAGCTACATAGTGACGCTCGAAGGGGGCGGCCGCAAGGTCGCCCCCTTCTTGGTGCGGCACCACCGGTCTTGACCCCTTCGGGACAACACGGTCACGCCGGCCGGGCAGGCGCGCCACCGAGTCCGAGCGCGCGACCCTACGTCGCCCGCGACTTCGCCGCCGCGCAGCGCACGAGGATCGACAGGGCGTGGAAAGGCTGTTCGATCTCCATGAACGCCGGCACCCCGCGCGGCTCGAGGAAATCGCGGCAATCCTCCATGCATGCCTTGTCGCCCGTGAACGACACCAGCACCGGCTTCGCCCGATACCGCTTCGCAAGTTTCACGATGAAGTCATAGTTCTCGGGTATTCCCGTCTCGCGGGTGAGCATCAGCACGGCGATCACAGCGTCGACGTTCGGATCCTCAAGTAAGGCGTCCATGCCAGTGCCGTAGGCCGTCCCGATGTCGAGAGCCAGAGCGGCGGCCCAGATATCCACCGGATTGCGGATCTTGATGAAGGGCGGCGTGATGTCCTGGATGCGCCTCACCGTTTCGGACTCAAGCTCGGGTATCGCCAAGCCGAGCCGGGTAGAGAGGTCGGACAGGCAGACGAGCATGGCGCCCGAGGGTGCGAGGAAGGCTACCCGGTTGCCGGCCGGTAACGCTGACATCGACAGCACCTTGCCGGCCATGACCAAGTGCGAATAGTCATGGATGCGCACCACGCCTGCCTGACGTAGAAGGCCGTCGACCACCCGGTCTTCGGAGGCCAAGGCCGCAGTGTGGGCGGCCGCCGCCTTCTTCCCCGCTTCCGAGGCGCCGCTCTTCAGCATCACTACCGGCTTCTGCGTGGTCACGTCCCGGGCCACCTCCAGGAAGCGCCGTGGGTGCTTGATGCTTTCCAGATAGGCAACGATCGTATGCGTCTCCGGATCGGCTCCGAGATAGTCGAGAGCCTGGCTCTCGTCGATGTCGATCTTGTTGCCCAGGCCGACGATCCGCGACACGCCGAAGTGCTCGGCGGTCATGATGTACTTCATGGTAAAGGTGGCGAAATTGCCTGTCTGAGCGATGTAGCCGACGTTTCCCCGGCGGATCTTCCCGAGGGGGAAGAAGGTGGAGGTGAAGTTCGCCGGCGTCGAAGTGTGGCCCGAGGTGTTGGGACCGAGCACGTGGAGCCCGTATTCCCGGATGGTCTGGGTGAGCTGCTCCTGAATCTCCACCCCAGCCTCGTCGGTCTCGGCGAATCCGCCCGCCGATAGAACGACATGCTTGATCCCTCGAGCGGCGACTTCCCGAAGCGCCCCAGCCGTGTCCTTGGCCGGAACGATGATCACGGCAAGATCGATGCCGTCGGGAAGGTCGGCAACCGCGCGGCAAACAGGCAGTCCGAGGATCTTCCCGCCTTTCCGGTTGACCGGGTAGACCCGGCCCTCATAGCCATTCGCGAGGATGTTGCTGATCACGGTGTTTCCCGGCTTACCCTTGGTGGCGGAAGCGCCCACGATGGCGACCGACCGCGGCTCGAAGAGTCCTCGGAAGATGCTGATATCCCGACTTGGAACGTCCGGCCCAAGACCAGACGATACGCCAGATCGGAGCACCACCTTCACGTCGAGCGCAGTGGCTCCCCCCTCGTTCACGAGCAGCGGATTCACATCCACGCTCTCGTACATGTCAGACATCTCTAGGCCGAACCTCCCCAGACCCTCCAGCGTGGTCACGAGGCCAGCGAGATCAGCCGGCGGCATTCCCCGAAATCCGCTCAACAGCCGATAGCCCTTCAGGCGACTGAGAGCCGCCCGAATGTCGGCGGCCGTCGCTGGCAGCAAGAGGAACTGGACGTCGTCGAAGATCTCGGCGAACACTCCCCCGGTGCCAATCATGAGGCACGGGCCGAAGTGGGAATCGTTGATGAGCCCGGCAATCAACTCCACGCCCGGTTTCGCCATCCGCTCGACGAGGACCGAGGTGCCGGGGAATGACCGCTGGAGATCCTCCATCGCGTCCGTCAGCCGCGCCCCGTCGGCGATCCCCAGCCTAACGGCACCGCGATCGGTCTTGTGAAGGAGACCTGGGACCAGAGCCTTGAGGACGAGCGGATAGCCCAACTCGCCCGCGGCGACCAGCGCATCCTCCACCCGTTGGACACGCCCGCCGGCCGGCGAACCTATGCCGAAGCGGGCAAGAAGAACTTTGCCTTCGTCTTCCGGGAGTAGGGTGTCCATCTGAGCAGCCTACAACTCAGCCGCGACGTCAGTCAACGAAGGGGCAACAGAATGGTACTGGGACAGTCACGGCGGCCGGCAAGAAAGAGGATCTAACTCAGTCGAGCTTGCCGCGCCTCCCGGCAAGCAGCATGACCACGGCTGCCATCCCCAAGCAGGCTGCCGCCAATCCAAAGACCGCGGGCGGGCTGACCGAATCATGGATCCAGCCGCCCAAGGGGCCCGCCACTAGAGGCGCCAAACCGAACAGACAGATCGTCAACAACGATTGCGCCGTCGAAGCCCATTCCTCGGGGGTACGTTTGGTGAGCAAGCGGATGGTCACTGTGAACCACAGGCCGTACCCAAAGCCCTTGAACACGGAGAGCACAAGAAGAAGGCCCGGGCTCTTGGTGAGTTCGTATCCGAGGAACGCAAGTCCCATCACCACGCAGCCATAGACCACCGCCTTTGCCTCTCCGATGCGTTGCGCTATGCGACTGCTGTAGAACATCACCGGCAGCTCGGCCAACGCGCCGGNNCATTGCGCCGACCAGGATATCGCCCCCTCCCAGCCACCGCGCGTAGATCCCCTGAAAGATCATCCCCAAGGTGTTCGAGATACCCGCCAGGAACGTGGCCACAAGCAGAAACACCAAGCCCCGGTCGCGCAGCAGGTGCGACGCCGGCCTGCGCTCGTGCGCCGGGACGATCGGGCCCTCCTCCAATCGTCCCGCGACGAGAATCAGCGGAAGGTACATGACGCTTGCGACCAGAAACATCATCTTCAAGCCGAGCACCTGCCAGAGGGCCCC
>PMIZ01000136.1 GCA_003157225.1 Actinomycetota bacterium
GGCGGCCAAGATCTACTACGACTTCGCCCGCATCGCCAGGCGGCTTTCTCCGGGAGAGGGAGAGGACTTCGACTACGAAATCGACGAGAAAAAGCGCACGGTGGCCATCACCGAGAAGGGCTTGGCCCGGGTCGAGAAAGAGCTGGGCATCGACAACATCTACGAAGACCTCTCCGGCCAGCTTGTGAACCACCTGATGCAGGCGCTGCGCGCCGCATCTCTCTTCAGACGCGACGTTGACTACCTGGTGCAGGAGGGCGAAGTCAAGATCATCGACGAATTCACCGGCCGAATCCTGGAAGGCCGCCGCTACTCCGAGGGCCTCCACCAGGCAATCGAGGCGCGAGAAGGCGTCAAGATCAAGGAAGAGAACCAGACCCTCGCGACCATCACCCTGCAGAACTACTTCAGGCTTTACGAGAAGATCGCCGGCATGACCGGCACCGCGGCCACCGAGGCAGACGAGTTTCGCGAGATCTACAAGATGGAAGTGGTGGTGATCCCCACCAACGAGCCCATGGTCCGCAACGACTGCAACGACCTTATATTCAAGACCGAGAAAGCCAAGTTCAGAGCGGCAGCCGAACTCATTGCCGAATCATACAAGCGCAAGCAGCCCGTGTTGGTGGGCACGATCTCGGTGGAGAAGTCGGAACGCCTGTCGGAGATGCTGAAGCGGCGTGGCGTCCCGCATGAGGTCTTGAACGCCAAGCACCATGCCAAAGAGGCCGGCATCATCGCCCAGGCCGGGCAGCCGGGTGCCGTGACCATCGCCACCAACATGGCCGGGAGGGGCACCGACATCAAGCTGGGCGAAGGGGTCGTCGACGTGGGCGGGCTGTTTGTGCTCGGCACCGAGCGGCACGAGGCCCGTAGGGTCGACAACCAGTTGCGCGGCCGTTCCGGCCGTCAGGGCGACCCGGGGATGAGCCAGTTCATCATCTCCCTCGAGGACGACCTCATGCGGATCTTCGGAGGTGACCGCATCCACGGCCTGATGGACCGTCTCGGCTTGGACGAGGACACGCCCATCGAGCACAGTCTCATTTCGCGCTCTGTCGAGACCGCACAGAAGAAGGTGGAGGAGCAGAACTTCGAGATCCGCAAGCGCGTGCTCGAGTACGACGACGTCATGAACCTGCAGCGCGAGGTCATCTACGGCGAGCGACAGCGCATCCTCTCGGGCGACGACCTCAGAGATGATGTCACCGGCATCATCGAGCGCATTCTCCGCGACCAGGTGGCGCTGTTCACCGGGGCGTCCCGCTTCTGCGAAGAGTGGGACCTGGAGGAGATGCTGACGACACTTCGCACCTTCTTCCCCACCACCTTGACGCTCTCGTCCTTTGGCGACCGCACGCAGCTGGACGCAGACGAGCTGGCCGACCAAGTGCTGGAGGACGCCCTGAACGTCTACGAAGCCAAGGAGGAACGCTTCGGGGCGGAGGACATGCGCACCCTGGAGAGATGGGTGCTGCTGCGTACCATCGACTCGAAGTGGCGCGACCACCTCTACGAGATGGACTACCTTCGCGAAGGCATCGGACTTCGTGCCCTGGCGCAGATCGATCCTCTCATTGCCTACAAGAATGAGGGCTACAAGATGTTCCAAGAGCTGATGGAGAACATCCAAGAGGACTTCGTCCGTTACCTCTACCACCTGGAGATCGCCAAGCAGGAGGAGCCGGAAGGGAAGGAGCGGCGCGAGCTCGCGTACTCGGGGGGAGGAGACAACAGTCTGACCCAGAACTTCGCGGCGGCGGGCGCTGCCGCGCGCCGCGCCGGCGTGGCCGACAGCTCCGGCGAGGCCTACGAGGCCGCCAAAGATGCCACTCGCACCGTCGTCGCGCCTCGCAGCGTCACCAAGGTCGGCCGCAACGACCCCTGCCCGTGCGGCAGCGGCAAGAANNAAGAAGTACAAGAAGTGCTGCGGTGCTTGAGCCGGCCCCGGCTCAGCGCAACGCTTGGTCGCCAAGGCGCGCTGGACGGCTAGATGGTTCGTCCTCAGTCGCGCCCGTAGCTCTGCGACGAACCCTCCCTGCGCCCTCGTCTCGCCCGCGCGCCGTGTATACTTCCCCCGAGCATGGCTGAGAAGACAGAGAAACAAGCCCCCTCCCTTGCCGAATATCGTGATCTTCTTGCGGTTCTTCGTGAGAAGTTCATGTGGGCAAGGGACTATCTTTGACCCCGCAACACTGAAGAGCGGCATCGCCTCGCTGGAGGAGTCGATGCGTGCCCCCGATTTCTGGGATGACCAGGCCCACGCCCAAGTGGTGAGCACCAAGTACAGTCGTCTGCGCAGTCGCCTTGAACACTACGACCGTCTGGCCGCGCAGATGGACGACGTTGAAGCGGTTCTCGATCTGGCCAACGAAGAGAGTACGGGTGACGAGGTACCGGAGGAACTCATAGACGAGGTGGATCGGCTGACGGCCGGCGTAGGTCGGGCTCTCGAACAACTGGAGGAGCAGCGGCTCTTCACCGGCGAGTTCGATGCGGGCGACGCTATCATGAGCATCCATCCCGGAGCCGGAGGCACCGAGAGCCAGGATTGGGCGGAGATGCTTCTGCGCATGTACCTACGCTGGGCTCAGGCGCGGGGCTTCACGGTGGAGCTGAATGAAGCCAGCGAGGGCGACGAGGCGGGCATCAAGAGCGCCACTTTCACCGTCCACGGTGAAAACGCCTACGGACTGCTCTCCACCGAGCGGGGCGTGCACAGGCTGGTGCGCATGTCACCCTTCGACGCGGCCGCCCGCCGGCACACCTCCTTCGCCTCGGTGGACGTGACGCCGCTCATCGACGGGGCAGTGGAGCTGGACATCGACGAGAAGGAGCTGCGGGTGGAGACCTATCGCTCGTCAGGCGCCGGCGGCCAGCACGTCAACAAGACCGACTCCGCCGTAAGGATCACCCACGTCCCAACCAAGACTGTCGTCCAATGCCAGAACGAGCGCTCGCAGATCCAGAACCGCGAGACGGCCATGCGGATGCTGCGGAGCAAGCTGCTCTTGCTGGAGCACGAGAAGCGGGACCAGGAGATGGCCCGGGAGAAGGGAGAGCAGAAAGAGATCGCCTGGGGTAGCCAGATCCGATCCTACGTCCTCGCTCCCTATACCTTGGTAAAGGATCACCGCACCAACTTTGAAAAAGGCAATGTCGAAGCCGTACTGAACGGCGCCATCGACGATTTCATACGCGAGTATGTCTGGCAGAGATCGACAGGCAAACTCGGCGCCCGGTAGCCTGATGGGCCTGATCGCTTGCGGCAGGCTTTCGTCGAGCCTCGCAGAATACTGGCTAGATGCTAAAAGAGGAGGTTGCAGGTAGCCCGTGATCAAGTTTGAAGACGTAACCAAGATCTACCCCCCGAGCACAGTCGGACTGGAGAAGGTCAACCTCCACATCGAAAAAGGCGAGTTCGTCTTCCTCGTGGGACCCTCTGGTTCCGGCAAATCAACCTTCATCCGCCTGCTCATCCGTGAACTCGAACCCGACCGGGGGCGCATCAGCGTGGGCGGCCGGGATTTGGCGACGCTTCGCAACTGGAAGATCCCGTATTTGCGGCGCAACATTGGCTGCGTCTTCCAGGATTTCAAGCTTCTCACCAACAAGACCGCCTTCGACAATGTGATCTACGCCCTGGTCGTCACCGGCAATGCCACCGGGGCTTCCAAGAAGAAGGCGGCCGAGATCCTTTCCCTCGTCGGGCTGGGTCACAAGGCCAACAGCTACCCCAACGAACTCTCCGGTGGCGAGCAGCAACGTGTTTCCATCGCCCGGGCCTTCGTCAATCATCCTCCCTTGCTCATAGCCGATGAACCTACCGGTAACCTCGACCCCGATACCTCCATGGGGATCATGCAGCTGCTCTACCGCATCAACAAGACGGGCACCACGGTGCTCATGGCCACGCACGACCGCGAGATGGTCGATCGGATGCGCCGCCGTGTCATCGCGCTCGATGCGGGCAAAGTGGTGCGCGATCAGAAGCGAGGCGGGTATGGGGAAGATTAGTTTCTTTCTGAAGGAGGCCTTCGGGTCTCTCAGGCGCAACTACTTCATGACGATAGCGGCCCTGGTCACGGTCTTCCTATCGATCGTAGTGCTCGGCGGCGTGCTGGTATTCGTCTACACCACCGACGCTCTCTTGAAGCAGGTGGAGCAGAAGGTGGAGATCACGGTGTACCTCAAGAACAACCCCGACCCGACCTCGGACCAGGTCGCCGCGATGCAGAAGGAGATTACCGCTTGGCCGGAGGTCAAGAGCTGCACCTTCATCAGCAAGGAAGAGGCCCTTGCAAAGATGAAGGACTGGCTCAAGGACAACCCGGGCGCGCTCGAAGGCTTGAGCGGCAACCCTCTGCCGGGGTCCTTCGCGATCGCCCTCAACGATCCGCAGCTGGTACAGGCGGTGGCCGCCCGCTTCACCGGTGATCCGATCGTGGATACGGTCAATTATGGGCAGAAGGCCGCGGAGAAGCTGTTCAGATTCACGTCCTCCGCCCGGAACTTCATGCTCATCTTCATCGTGCTGCTTGGGATCGTCGCAGTACTTCTGATCTCGAACACCATCCGTCTTTCCATCTTCGCGCGCAAACGCGAGGTGGAGATCATGAAGCTGGTGGGGGCCACCAACTGGTTCATCCGTTGGCCGTTCGTGATAGAAGGAGTCACGGTCGGTTTCCTGGGCGCGGTGACTGCTTCCGTCCTCGTGTTGGTGCTGAACAGCTATCTGCTTGGCAGGCTGAGGAGCAGCCTTCTCTTCCTGACTGTCCCGCTCGACGCGGTGCCCTATGTTCGCGTGACCGTCATTCTTCTGGCTGTGGGAGTAGTCATCGGAGCGGCCGGTTCGGCCCTCGGGCTTCGGCGTTTTCTCAAGGTCTAGTAGTCTCGCGTTTCAAGCCCGGGAGCGTGCCGGATGGCTCTGCGCGAAGCTTGCAGCCATAGCCTCGTCAAGCTACTGAAGACGGCAGCCGCCGGACTGCTCATAGTCGCCCTATTCCTGGCGCCGCCGCTTCTAGTCGCGCCGACCCTCGGGACGGCTCGAGCGGCCTCCAGTGGGTCGCTCGGCGACAAACTGGACGTTGTCCGCTCCGAACTGAAGCAGATTCGGGCCAGCCTGGAGAAAGCAAAGGTGGCCCAGCAGGCCGCCCAGGGGGACATCACGGCTCTCGATCAGAGCATCGACTTCGCGCAGGACGATGTCGATGCTGCCGAGAAAGCCTTCACCGGAGCCGCGGACAAACTCACCGTCATCCGCGGCCAACTGGATCAGCTCACCGCTGACCTGGACAGCAAACAGCAAGAGCTGGAACAGGCGAAGACCGACCTTGCGAAGGAGCAGCAGGTATACAACGATCGGGTGGTCAGCGTCTACAAGTCGGGCGGGCAAGTGGCCTACTTGGCCGCGTTCCTTGAGACGGAGTCCATCGGCGACGTGGTTTCACGCGTGGACCTTCTATCGCGCGTTGTGAAACAGGACAACGCGGTTCTCGACCAGATCAAGACGTTGAAGGGTAAGGTGGAGCAGCAGAAGGCGGCTCTCGAGGCCGAGCGCGCCAAGGTGGTGGTCCTCGAGAATGACCAGCAATCGCTGACTTCCGATCTGAAGGCGGCGGCGGATCAGAAGCAAGCCTCGCTGGATGAGCTGCAGGCCGCCAGGGCGGCGAAGCAGAAGGTCCTCGATGCCGCCGAGAAGCAGCTGGCCGCTTACAACAAGCAGGAAGACCAACTGCAGGCCGAGAGCGACCGCATCGCCGAACAGCTGCGAAAGGCGGCGGCCGGTGCTTCCACCCAGCCGGGCAAAGGGGTGCTTGCCCGGCCGGTGCCGGGCTCGGTCACGTCATCGTTCGGCTACCGGATCCATCCCATATTCCACGTGCGCAAGCTGCACACCGGTGTGGACCTGCAGGCAGCGATGGGCGACCCGATCCACGCAGCCGCCGCGGGCACTGTCATCTGGGCAGGCTGGCGCGGGGGTTACGGGAAATGCGTGATCATCCAGCATAGTGGGAATCTGTCCACCTTGTATGGGCACCAATCGCAGATTCTCGTTTCCGTCGGACAGACGGTGAAGCGCGGCCAGGTCATTGGCAAGGTGGGAAGTACCGGGTATTCTACCGGTCCGCACCTGCATTTCGAGGTAAGAGTCAACGGCACCCCGGTGGATCCTTTGGAGTATCTATGATTTCAGGACGTTTCTGGCATGTGAACAAGCGGTCAACAAGGGCGCTTCTTGTCCTTGCGGGGGTAGTCGTCGCTGTCGCGCTGGTGCTCGGTGGATTCATCCTGGGGATGAATCCGGACCGCGCCGTCAGCCTGCGGGGCATCTTCCCCGATAGCTGGTCCGGTCCGTATCGGTTGCAGGCGGAGATCGCGCAGAAGCTGGAATTGACATACTACAAGCAGGTCGATCCCAATGCCCTTCGAGTAGATGCGATCAACGGCATGGTGGGGGGCCTTGACGATCCGTGGACCGTCTACCTCGACCCCACGCAATACGCGGCTCTTCTCGCCGTGACCTCCGGAGAGTACGTCGGAGTAGGGATGGCAATGGAACTGCAGCAAGGACTGGTGGTAGTCATCTACACGTACAAAGGCAGCCCCTCCGACCTGGCCGGCATCCAGGCTGGGGATATCATCGTCTCCGTGAATGGTGTCTCTGTACAAGGACTGACTCTGACACAAGTGGTGGCTCGGGTCAGAGGCACCGAAGGGACGACGGTCAAGATGGGGATGTACCGGCCCGCCTCTCCCACTCCTACCACCACCAGCACCACTACTACAGAGAACGGGACGGCGGGTGGCTCCTCCGAGTCAACCACCTCGACCACCGCCCCGCCCACCGCGGACCTGTCCAAGCTGCCCCCCGGCGGAACGACCACGGAGCGCACACTCACGCGCAAGAACATCGCGATCCCGGTAACGGAACGGAAGACCGTCTACGCCGGCAGCAAGCAAGTGGCTCTCATTACCTACTCCAGTTTCACCGACCATTCCGCCGAAGCGCTGCGGGCCGAGGTGAAGAAGGCGGTTGAGTCGGACCATGTGGCTGCCATCATTCTCGACCTGCGCGGCAACGGAGGCGGACTGCTCGACGAAGCGGTCGGGGTGGCCAGCATCTTCATCCCAAGCGGCGTTATCGTGCGAGTGGACGCGCGCCTGCAGCCGGAAAGCGACCGCGTCGCCAGCGGGAACGCCTACGCTACAATCCCCTTGTACGTGCTAACCGACCGTCATACGGCGAGCGCATCCGAGATCGTCAGCGGGGCNNGGCCTGGTGCAGAGCATCGAGCCGCTCAGCAACGGCGGGGCCGTCAAAGTGACGACCGCGATCTACCTCACGCCGAAGGACCGCGACATCAACAAGAAGGGCATTGTGCCCGACGTGGTCGCCCCGGATGATCCCAACACCGCCAACGTCGACGAGACGGTTCAGAAGGCGTTGGACCTCATAGCGGGTGCTCCGAGCGGGCAGTGACCGGCCCCGGCCCGTTCGGTTTCCGTCCCCGCTTCTTCGTCCCGGAGGTGGAGGCCGAGGATCTTCCCCCGGGAACCGCGCTGTCCCTCACCGCTGAGGATTCGCACCACGCGCTGCACGTGCTTCGGCTCGTCGCGGGAGATGCGTGCGAGGTAGTGGCGGGGGCCGCCGTTTACGCGGCCTCGGGCTCGGCGGTCGGGGAAGTGTTGACGGTGCGACTCCAGGCGCTGCTGGAGGGCGCCGAAGCCGGCGCGAGCTATCGGGTGCGGGTCGGTCTGGTCCAGTCCTTGGCGCGGCCGGCCGCCCTCGACACCGCGCTCGAGAAGGGAACCGAGGTTGGCTGCAGTTTCTTCCTGCTCGTCCGGTCCGCCGGCTCCCCCAAGTGGGCGGAGTCTTGGCGCGAGGACCGGCTGGTCAGGTGGAAGCGCGTGGTCCGCGAAGCGGCAAAGCAGAGCAAGCAAGTGGTCGTACCGTCGGTGGTCCCGCTGGCGTCTATTGACGATGCGCTCAGCCACCTGCGGGACACTGGCACCCGCTCGCTGATCCTCGAGCCGGGCGCTCCGATCACGCTCTACGACAGTCTGGCCGAACTAGGCGCAGCAGATGCATCTCCTCGGCCGGTCGCGCTTTGGGTGGGGCCCGAAGGAGGCTGGACGGAGAGCGAGTTCCAGGCGTTCAA
>PMIZ01000505.1 GCA_003157225.1 Actinomycetota bacterium
CGGTGCTGGACGTCATTCCAACGAGGAGCAGGGTCTTTCCCGTGGGCCGGCTGGATCTCACGAGCTCGGGGTTGCTCGTCATCACGAACGACGGCGAGTTGGCGGCGCATCTGCTGCATCCGCGGTATCACGTCGAGAAGGAATACCGGGTGCTCGTGGAAGGGGTGGTCACCGGCCCGGCGCTTCGCCGGCTGCGCGCAGGCGTGGAACTCGACGATGGCCGCACCCTACCAGCCCAGGTGGAGTTGCTCTCCCGGACCGTTCCGGAGTTGGGGCGTCCCACCTCAGAACTGAGGATCGTCATCCGAGAGGGACGCAAACGGCAGGTTCGTCGCATGCTCGAGTGCGTCGGCTATGCAGTACTTGCCCTGCATCGCAGCCGATTCGACGGGCTCACGGATGCGGGCCTGGCAGTTGGAGAGGTGCGACCTCTAAACACTGCTGAGGTGGAATCCCTGAGGAGAGCGAGCGGACTTGACTAGACTGGAGACCCCCACGCTTTCCCGCTGCACTATACTGTTCTGCTCGATGTGGCTCCGCGATCGAGCTTCGAGCGCGGCGCCTCGTTCGAGTCACACACCCACGGAGGCGTCATGAAACTCAATCCGGTACTGGAGCGACTTACCCCGTATCGGGCAGGACCGCCGCTTGCCGCTGTGCAAGAGCGGTACAACCTGCAACGCATCGCGCGGCTTTCGGCCAACGAGAGCCCGGTCGGACCCTTTCCCGAGGTCATCGAAGCACTCAAGGGCGCGCTGGAAGGTCTGAACCGATATCCAGACGGGTGGGCAGCCGATCTTCGGGGAGTCATCGCCAAACAACTGAATGTGCCGGAGAGCTGCCTCGTTTTCGGCAACGGCTCCTGCGAACTGCTCATCCTGCTTGCCGAAGCGTTTCTCGGCCCGGATCACCACGCGGTGTTCCCTCTTCCTTCGTTCGTCATGTACGAGATGACGGCCCTCGCGAACAGCGCCCCCTACACGGCAGTAGCCCAACCACAGCTGCAATACGATGTGGAGGCGCTGCTCGCAGCGGTGACGGAACAGACCGCTCTCCTTACCGTCTGCAACCCGAACAATCCCACGGGCGACTACCTGGAGCCTCGCCACTTGCGGTCTCTTCTGGACCGGGTGCCGGAACAGACGGTCGTCGTCCTGGACGAAGCGTATGGTGAGTTCGTCACGGCCGCCGCGGACGAGGACACAGCACCATGGATCGCCGACTATCCCAACCTGGTCATCCTGCGCAGCTTCTCCAAGATCTATGGTCTGGCCGGCCTGAGGATCGGATACGGCATAGCCCGCCCCGAAGTAATCGACGCCCTCGACAAACTCCGCCAGCCCTTCAACGTAGGGACCTTGTCTCAGGTGGCGGCTCTTGAGTCACTTCGCCACCCAGAGCGCATGGAGGAGAGACGCGCTCACGTGGACAGCGAGCGTAGGCGCCTATCGGCCGAACTCGCAGCCATGGGGGTAAGGGTCCTGCCCTCACAGGCCAATTTCCTGCTCGGGAATGTGGAGGAGCTCGTGGTGCCTGCGGACCAAGCCACTCAAGCCATGCTCGAGCACGGGGTCATGATCCGGTCGGGGGCCGCCATGGGTTGCCCCGGTTGGATTAGAGTATCGATAGGTACAGTGACGGAGAACGACCACTTCCTGAATGCCCTCAGGGAGTTGCGGGGTATGGAGAGCTAGCATGGACGGCGGAAGCACCGAGATGATGATCGTGATGCGTGAGGACGCCACCTCAGAGGAGGTGCAGCGCATCCTCGAACGGCTCGACGGCGCCGGCGCAGGTGGGCACGTTTCCACCGGCGACATCGTGACTGTCATCGCCGTCAGCGGCGAGCGGGACGTCATCGCCGGGCTGCCGCTCGAGGCCTATCCCGGGGTGGACAAAGTCCTTCCCATCCTTCGCCCGTACAAGCTGGTGAGCCGAGAGTTCCGCCGCACGCCCACCGTCATCACCGTTGGAGGCACCAGTCTCGGCGGGGACCATGTTGCGCTTATCGCCGGCCCCTGCTCGGTGGAGAGCCGGGAGCAGTTGCTGATCGCGGCGCAAGCCGTCAAGCAATCGGGCGCGACCATGCTCCGTGGCGGCGCTTTCAAGCCTCGCACTTCGCCATATGCCTTCCAGGGCTTGGGAGTGGAGGGGCTGGAGATACTCGCGGAAGCTCGCGAGACCACCGGTCTGCCGGTCGTCACCGAGCTGATGGACCCCCGGCACCTCGAAGACGTCGTGAAGTACGCGGACGTCATCCAGATCGGCGCCCGGAACATGCAGAATTTCCAGCTGCTCTCCGCGGTCGGCGAGCTGGACCTGCCCGTAGTTCTCAAACGCGGTCTCGCCGCCACCGTCGACGACCTTCTCATGGCCGCCGAGTACATCCTCAAAGAAGGCAACAACAAGGTGATCCTCTGCGAACGGGGTATCCGCACGTTCGAGACCGCTACGCGCAACACCCTCGACATCTCGGCCATCCCCATCATCAAGCAGCGGAGTCATCTGCCGGTGATCGTCGATCCCAGCCA
>PMIZ01000291.1 GCA_003157225.1 Actinomycetota bacterium
CGAAGATCAGTATTAGGTAATCATCGTGATCCCTCCCGAGGAGGGCTTCATGGGGGTGGGCGCCGTCGACGCGGTCGTGGAGGTGGCGCTTGTCGGGGAGGAATTCGATTTCTACGGTCCGGAAGCCGACACACAGCCGGAGGAACTGCTGGACGATGGGTACGAGGACGCGGATGATTACGACCGGGACGACGACTTCTGCGAGTCCGGGAGCGGCGCCGAGGAAGACGACTACGCGGACGAACAGGAAAGCGATGGACCTGAGGCGGCCCGCCTCAGGAGCTTCCTCCAAAGGATCCTGCGTGACATGGGCCTCGTGGGCCGGGTCCGAGTCACCGAGACCGCCGAAGAGCTACGGGCCGAGATAACTGGGGAAGAGCTGGGGATCCTCATCGGGCGCCGAGGGCAGACCATCGACGCCGTCGAGTACTTGGCGGGGATCGCGGTCTTTCCGGGCATCCACCCACGCAAGCATGTCGAACTGGATGCCGAAGGCTACAAGGACCGACGCCGCCGGCAGATAGAGGGAGTGGCGCTGCGCAAGGCCGACGAAGCGGCCAAGCGAGGCCGGGCGGTTCAACTCACCCCCATGACGCCGGCCGAGCGGAAGATCGTACACCTGGCGCTGAGGGGCCGGTCTGACGTGGTCACCGCAAGCCAGGGCCGGGAGCCGAACCGTTCGGTGGTCATCTCCCCCACGCGTTGAGGGTGTCCGCAAGAGGGTGAGCCTCTCCGCGCGGTCGAGGCCGGAGGGACGACCGCACATAGGCGTACGACCAGTCGATGCCGGATGAACAGCGTATGACCGAGCCACCATATTCCAGCTTCCAGGACGGCGAGCACACCGACACCATTGTGGCGGTCTCGACTGCCATTGGACTCGGGGCGATTGGGATTGTGAGGCTCAGCGGGCCGGAGGCGATCCCCCTCGCGGAGCGGGCCTTCAGGCCGGCTCGGGCCGCACGGCTTCGGGCGGACGAGACGCACTGCCTTATCTATGGACACGTCGTGGATCCGCGCAACGCCGAGGTCGTGGACGAGGTGTTGCTGGCGGTGATGCGCAAGCCGCGCACGTACACACGGGAAGACGTGGTGGAGCTCCACTGCCACGGGGGCGTCGCGGCGCAGCGAGCGGTGCTGCGGCTCATGTTGAGGTTGGGGGCGCGCCTGGCCGAGCCCGGGGAGTTCACGCGGCGGGCGTTCCTGCACGGCCGTATCGATCTGGCACAGGCGGAAGGTGTCGCGGCGATCGTGGCGGCTCGGAGCTCGGGGGCCCTGCGGGCGTCTGTGCGGCAATTGGATGGAGGGCTGTCCGCGCGGCTGCGGGGGGTGCGCCGGCGATTGGTGGAGGTTCTGGCGCGCATCGAAGCCGCCGTGGATTTCTCCGACGAGGACGTAGACGATGTGGATTGGACCGCATTGGGAGAAGGGCTTCGCTCTGCGCGGGAGGATCTGCAGCGACTGATGCAGACCGCGTTTCTCGGGCGCGCCCTTGAGCATGGGGTGCGCACCGCTATCGTGGGCAAACCGAACGTCGGCAAGAGCTCACTACTGAACGCTCTGCTCATGAGAGAGCGCGCCATCGTGTCGGAGGTCGCTGGGACCACGAGAGATACGGTCGAGGAACTCATGGAGATCGGAGGGATCCCTATTCACCTGGTCGACACCGCCGGGCTGAGCAACGGCGGGGATCACGTGGAGCGCCTCGGGGTGGCCCGTTCGGTGCTGGCCATGGAGCAGGCGGACCTCGTGCTGATGGTCGTCGATCTGCGCGGGCCCTGCGACGACGCGGACCGCGACCTGTGGGCAGGTCTCGATGCCAGCCGGACCGTCGTTGTCGGCAACAAGCTCGATCTCGCGGAGAAGGACGGAGGCGCAGCGGCGGGGCTGGCCGGCTTCTTCGGCTTGGGTGGTCGTGGCGATGGCTGCGGGATGGTCTGCGCTGTGTCGGCGCTGACGGGGGAGGGCTTGGACGATCTCCGGGCCGTCATTCAGCAGGTGGTGACCGGCGGAGAACAGTCCATGATGGAAGAGCCCATCCTGGCAAGCGAGCGGCAACGAGTTCTCGTCGACGAGGCCCTCGAGAGCGCCAGTACGGCGCTGGAAGGGGTGGCTCGCGAGACGGGTGAAGAACTGGTGTGCGAGGACATCCGCAGAGCCATCCGTGCTCTGGGGCGCATAACGGGCGAGGAACTTACCCCCGACCTGCTGGATGAGGTCTTCAGCCGGTTCTGCCTCGGGAAATAGGAGCGCCGATTTGGATGAGACCGGCATAGACAACCGTCGCGCCGACCTGGGTGGTGGCACAGAAGACAGGCAAGCCGGCGACCCTTGTAGCGATGAAAGCGCGGGAGGCTCCGCACCGCCGATGGATGGCCCTACCGTTCTGGTTGTCGGTGGCGGCGTGTCGGGGTGTGCGTGCGCAGCGACGCTTGCGAGTCACGGTGTGTCTGTTCTCGTCCTGAGCGGCGCGCTCGACTCTGTGGGACAGCCCTCGCTCGGTCCCGATGTGCTGGCGCCCACGGAAGGGTGGGGCAGGATTCACGAAGTGCTGGAAGCGCTCCCAGGCCCGCTTCGGGATGCGTGGCTCGCCGCCGCCACGGCCTCCGAGGAGGGTTGGCCGTGTTTCGCCGTGGATCGGCGGATGCTGAGCGTCGAGACGAAGCGAGCTCTCGAACGCATGGAGGGCTTGCGATTCAGACAGGGCCTCGTGCTGGATCTGCGGCTGCGGCCGCTACCTGAAGGGCACGGAGACGCCGCGGCCACTGCGGAGGCCGGGGGCAGAAGCCGGGGGCAGTTAGCGGTCGAGACGGCGTTCGGCGAAGTCGTCGAGGCGGACGTTGTGGTCTTGAGTGTAGGTCTTGGGCTCGGAGGCCTGGTGAGGGTCGGTGACGACGTCCTGCCGGGCGGGAGGTATGGAGAGACGCCGGCTCCCGGGCTGCGGTCCGCTCTAGAGCGGTTTGGAGTCGGGTGGAAAGAGGCGCGGGGAGAGGTAGGGCCTCGGTACGGTGGAGGCGGTCGCGCGGGCTTGCGCGTAGCCGACGAGAATAGCGCTCGCGGTATGACGGACGAGGTGGCAAGCTGTTGCGGCGTCAACGCGGGCTCGCTTCGGATGGTCCGAGGAAGGGCTTTGGCGGAGGTACTCTTGCAGAGCGTACGGGGATCGTCGGCGGCCGGCGGGTTCAACGCGGGCGCGCCGGCGTCGTGGCCCGCGGACTATCCTGCGGCGCCTCACTGGGAGGAAGCCCTGCGCTCACGTCAGTTCGGATGGCGGGAAGTAGAGGAGTGCGTGGAAGAGAAGGGCGTCGTGAAGAGCGACGAAGACGGTGCCCGTCCGCTGCCCTGCTTGCTGCCGGATGGCGCCGCGACTGGGGAGGTGTATCTCAGACCCGGGGCCGCTGGGACAGAGGAGCTGCCCGAGGGACGCATCGCCAGCCGGTTGGGGCAAGAGATCAGCGCTCTCGCGGTGGACGGGCTCGGTCCCCGGGGCAGACTGGACTGCGACCGCTTTGCGGGTCTGGCTATTTGGGTGGTGGGGAGAGCGAGCGGAGCTCGCGACTACCTGGAGAGTCTAGCGTCCGGAGTGCGTGCGGCTGAGGAGATATTGGAGTGTGTTCGTGGGGGGAAGGACTCTTTCACCGGGGGTGGCCGTGGGTGAGGGCGTGAGTTTCGGCCGCTCCAGGGGGATGAACCCACCGGGCTACGACGTGGTCGTGGTGGGCGGAGGGCACGCGGGTTGCGAGGCCGCACTCGCGGCTGCGCGGATGGGATGCCTGACGGCGATGGTGTGCCTGCACCTTGACAATATCGCGCTGATGCCGTGCAACCCCGCCATCGGGGGAGTCGGAAAGGGTCAACTCACCCGGGAAGTCGATGCGTTGGGGGGAGAGCAAGGGCGGAACACGGACAGGGCGTTCATCCAGATGAGGATGCTGAATACGTCGAAAGGTCCCGCTGTTCGCGCCCTTCGGGCACAGGCGGACAAGCGCCTGTACGAGGACTGGATGAAGGTCGTCGTAAGCCGCACGGACAACCTCGACCTGGTTCAAGGTGAGGTGGTGGCCCTGGATGTTTCACGTGAAACAATCCAGGGCGTGCATCTCGCGGACGGACGGCGATTGCGCTGCCGCGCCGTGGTCCTAGCGACGGGTACATTCCTGCAGGGCAAGGTAGTCGTTGGCGACCGCACCTACGCGGCCGGACGTGTCGGAGAACTCCCCGCCCAGCGTCTTTCGGCCAGCCTGCGGTCATGCGGGCTGCAGCTGGAGAGATTCCAGTCGGCCACCCCTCCCCGCATTGACGGGACCACCATCGACCCCAGTCGCATGGCCCCCCAAGATGGAGATCCACTGCCGCTGGCTTTCTCGCATTGGGCCACGCCCGTCCCAAGGCGGCAGGTTCCCTGCTATCTCACCCACACGACGCCTGCCACCCACGAGGTGGTGTCCAAACACCTCCACTTGAGTCCCCTCAAGAGCGGCTCCGTGAGCGGCAAGGGGCCTCGCTACTGTCCCTCTATCGACCGCAAGCTCATCAACTTCCCCGAGCGGGAGCACCACCCGGTCTTTGTCGAACCCGAGGGCGTCACCACCCAGGAAATGTACCTTCAAGGCCTGACGACCAGTCTGCCGGTCTTCGTGCAGGAGATGATCATCCACGCTACCCCGGGCCTCGAGAACGCTCGGCTCGTGCGTCCGGGATACGCCGTCGAGTATGATTACCTGCCGCCGCAGCAGCTCACGCTGAGCCTCGAGAGCAGAGCAGTCGCGGGACTCTTCAGCGCGGGCCAGATCAATGGCACCTCTGGATATGAGGAGGCAGCGGCGCAGGGGATCATGGCCGGCATCAACGCGGCTCTCCACGCACTGGGCCGGGGGCCTTTCATCCTGCGTCGGGATCAGGCGTACATCGGGGTGTTGATTGACGACCTAGTCACCAAAGGGGTGGACGAACCCTACAGGATGTTCACATCTCGCGCGGAGTACCGTCTCTTGCTACGCCACGACAATGCCTCCGATAGGCTGTCGCACCTGGGGCACGCGCTCGGCCTCATCAGCTCCGAGCAACTTGCGCAGGTCGAAGAGAAGCAGAGACGGCTTGATGAGTACACCGAGTTGCTGGACAGCGTCCAGGTCCGATCGACCCACGTCAGCGACCAGCTGCTGGAATCGTTGGGGACGGCACCCCTTGAGGAGTCTCAGAGCGCGAGCAAAGTCATGAAGCGCCCCCAGATCTCGTTCGCCGATCTTCTTACCCTGGTCTCACCGGCCGATCGAGAGCGTCTCTCCTCAGCCCCTCCTGAGGTCATCGAGCAGTTGGACATTCAAGCTCGATATGAGGGTTATGTCCGTCGGCAATTGGCCGAGATCAAGCGGCAGCGCGCGACGGAGACCATGGGCATACCGCAGGAGTTCGACTTCCGGTCATTGGAAGGTCTGACATTCGAGGCCAAGGACAAACTCAGCAGATTCCGACCGATGACGCTTGGTCAGGCCTCCCGCATCTCCGGGGTGTCTCCGGCCGACATTTCCGTCCTTTTGGTGCATCTTCATCGAGCGATCGCCGCGGATAGGGTGAGCCAAGCCGATGCCGATCCGGCCATTCGCGACGAGAGTGTGTCCCACTGAGACTTCTACATGCCGTGGACTATGAGGCGCGCGGCGTCGATGCGCGACGACAACAGCGCCTCGCCGTCCTGGGCGACCTCATTCTCGCCGCGAGCTTCAACGTCACGAGTGTGAGGGACCCGGAAGAGATCGAGCGCACCCACTTTCTGGATTCCCTTTCGCTCCTTGACGTTCCGGGCCTGATGGCCGCCAGGCGGTTGGCCGACGTGGGCACTGGAGCGGGCTTGCCGGCCTTGGTACTCGCTCTTGCCCTGCCCGACGTCAATGTGGTCGCTGTGGAATCCGTTCGCAAGAAGTGCTCGTTCATCGAAGACGCGGCCAAGACCTTGGGTCTCACCAACTTAGCGGTGGCCTGTGCCCGCGCCGAGGAATATGGACGCTCGGACGCTCGAGCGGCTCACGACGTGGTAGTCACGCGGGCGGTCGGGTCGCTGGCAGTGGTGGCGGAGTACTCGCTTCCCCTGCTCACGCTGGACGGAGCGATGGTCGCCATGAAGGGACTGGTGTCAGACCAAGAGTGTATTCAGGGCCTTCGTGCGCTCGCTATACTGGGGGCGGACGGACTAGACGCGCTTCGGT
>PMIZ01000216.1 GCA_003157225.1 Actinomycetota bacterium
GCGAGCTTCGTGGCGCGCGGCACGGCTATCGCGACCCGGCAGATGGAGAAGCTGATCAAAGACGGGATCGAGCATCCCGGCTTCGCGTTCATCGAGGCGGTTGTGCCCTGCCCCACGGAGTATGGCAAGCGGAACGCTCCCGCCGGAGTGGTGGCGATGCTGGAAGACGAGAAGGCACGCACGATCTCCGTGGCCAAGGCCAAGGGACTCGCGCCCGAAGAGCTGGTCGACAAGATCGTCACCGGAGTGCTCTACAAGAATCCGGCGATGCCGGAGTTTCAACGGTCGTACGCGGCCGTCGTCGCCAAGGCGCAGGCTGCCGCCGAGAAGGAAAGCAAGCGATGAGCACGGAGCGGCCGCGACGGCCGGCGACCACGGCGGCCGGTGGAGCCGGTCGGGCTGAGTCGGCGACTCCGGGTTCGCCCATCACTCCGGCCACGCCCACCACGCGCGTCACACCCGCGGCCGCGTCTAAGGCGTTCGTGGCACCGATTCGCGTCGGTCCCCTTGCCGCGCGCGAATTCACCGAGGTGCGCTTCGGTGGCAGCGGCGGCCAAGGAGTGATCCTCATGGGGGTCATCCTGGCGATGGCCGCCACCCGGGACCATCGATACGTGGTGCAGACCCAGTCTTACGGCCCGGAAGCCCGCGGCGGCTACAGCCGGAGCGATGTGATCATCTCCGACTGGCCCATCGACTACCCGGAACTCCTGGGCGTGGATCTACTCGTCGCGTTGTCGCAGGAGGCGGCGGTGGGATACGTCAAGCTGCTGCGACCTGACGGTGTGCTCGTCTACGATTCCGAGAATGTCGCGAACCCGCCGGCTTTTGCGGGGTTGCGCTATGGCATACCATTCACGCGCCTGGCCCTGGAGGAGACGGGTCGCCGGCAGACTACGAACATATTGACGCTGGGGGCCGTCATCGGCATCACCGGCGCGGTATCGATAGAATCGCTCAAGAAGGCCGTGATGGGGATGGTCCCGCCGGGCACCGAGGAGGTCAACGGCAAGGCGCTGGCGCGAGGTTTTGCGCGCGACGCAGCGGAATTCCAGCAGAAGGGAGCCGTGAGGCGTGACGCGGCGGAGGGTGACTCCCAGGAGTTAGGAGACAGGGAATGATCGTCGCAGGCATCGACGTAGGGTCCAAGAACGTGCACGCCGTGGTTATCCGTGACGGCGAGGTGGCGGCGCGGGCCAGCGTGCTCTCCGGGTTCGACCATGAAGAGTCGGCAGGGCGAGGCCTGGCCGAGGCAGCCGCAGCCGCCGGACTCGTTCGAGAGCAGATCGAATTTGTGGCAGCGACCGGCGCGGGCCGCAAGGCCCTTTCTTTTGCCGCCGAGCAACCCACCGAGGTGGCTGCGGATGCGCGGGGAGCGCACGCCTTGTTCCCCGGGGCTCGCACGGTGATCGACGTCGGCGCGGACGAGGCGCGGGCTATCCGGATCGACGACAACGGCAAAGTGCTGGACTTCGCCATCAACGAGAAGTGCGCGGCCGGTGCGGGCGCGTTCGTGGAGGCGATGAGCAGGGCCTTGGAGATGAGTCTTGACGACTTCAGCCGGGCGTCGCTAGATTCCAAGCAGTCCATCCCTATGAACGCCCAATGCACGGTGTTCGCGGAGTCGGAGGTGGTGAGCCTCATCCACGAGAACACCCCTCCTGCCGACATCGCTCGCGCGGTCCATGACGCTATGGGCAGCCGTGTCTCCGCGATGGTGAGGCGCGTGGGGATCGAGGATCCCGTGGTGCTTGGCGGAGGGGCGTCGTTGAACGTGGGGTTCGTCAAATCCTTGGCTGCTGCTTTGGGCGGGGTGGATATCTACGTTCTTCCTTACGCCGAGTATCTGGGCGCCGAAGGCGACGCGCTGATCGCCTGGGAGGCCGCGCAGGCTGCCAAATAGTCGGGGAGCCTGCCAAGGGTCACGGCAAGCGTGGCATCGGGGCCAAACGATCCATCTAGCCCCAGTCTGAGCGTCTTGACGTTATAACGTTCGCCCGGCATACTGTCGTCATGACGCAGACATCAAGAAGAAGCACCATCTACCTGGATCCGGAGCTGCATCGGGCTCTCAGGCTCAAGGCCGTGGAGACCGAGCGATCGATGTCCGACCTGGTCAATGACGCCGTAAAGCTGGCCTTGGTGGAAGATGCCGAGGATCTCGAGGCCTTTGACGAGCGCGCTTCAGAGCCTGACCTTCTCTTCGAGACCGTGGTGAGAGCTCTGAAGGCGGATGGGAAGATATAGGGTCTTTATCAAGCCCTCCGCCGTCGCTGAGATCGAAGCGATCCCCGAGAAGAAACGGCGACAACGGATCGTAGCCAAGATCGAGGCCTTGAGTGACGATGCCCGCCCTGCCGGCTGCGAGAAGCTCAGCGGCCGCGAGCACTATCGGTTGCGACAAGGTGTCTACCGGATCGTCTATGCTATTGAAGACGACCGTCTAGTGGTTTATGTAGTCAAGGTAGGCCACCGGAGCAGTGTCTACCGGTGATCGCTGTACATCGTTCGACCCGTCCCGGTATCATCCCCGGGATGCCGCCACGCGATCTAGCGCGGACCGACAGGGGCACGGTGTCGCACGATGCGGCCAACTAAGAAGCAGGAGCAATGGAACAGAGGCAAGATTTTTGGAAATGGAGCGAAAGAGTCTGGCAGGCGCCTGACCTCGACTGGAGGAAGGCCGGCGCCGTTACCGTCGGAATCGACGTCGGTTCGGTCAGCTCTCAGGCGGTCATACTCGCCGACGGCAAGCTCTTGGCCTTCTGCTCCACCCGGACGGGATCCAGCAGCCCGGACAGCGCGCTGCGCGCCTTCAGAGGGGCTAGCGAGCCTTTGGACCTCACTCTCGACGATGTCAGCTATGCGGTGGGCACGGGCTACGGCCGGGTGAACGTCCCGTTCGCCGATCGCACCATCACCGAGATCGCCTGCCACGCGCGTGGCGCCAATGCCATGGGCGGGCCGACGGTGCGGACCATCCTCGACATGGGCGGNNCATGGAAGTCATCGCCGACGTGCTATCGGTGCCGATCGAAGACATAGGTCGGCGGTCTTTCGAGATCGACGAGGAGCCACCGCCGGTGAGCAACGTCTGCACGGTGTTCGCCAAGTCGGAGGCGACGTCGTTGCTCCGCGCGGGCTGGAGCGTGGATCGAGTGCTTGCCGCTTACTGTGCCGCCATGGCCGAGCGGNNCATCACCGGCGGCATCGCCAAGAATGTCGGGGTGACGAGGCGCATCGAGCGGCTGATAGGCCACGAGTCTCTCAAGCTGCCGGCCGGGTCGGTGCTTGACCCCCAGATCGCCGGGGCTTTGGGAGCGGCTCTGTTCGCGCATTCGCTCCAGCGCAAGGCCGAGAAGGAGAACATCGCGAAGGCGGCGTCCTCCACGATGACTGGAGCCGAAGCCGCGGGCTAGGAGCTGTTCCGCGCGGGTCCAGCGCAGTTCGGATCGCGACGCTGAAGGCGACCTTTACCCTAACGCAACGTCATGGTCTAGACTGCCTGAGACATGCACGATCGNNGCACCTTGCACCACTATGACGCTATCGGGCTGCTGATGCCCTCCGGGCGTTCGGCTGGCGGGTATCGCCTCTACAGCGCGGACGACCTGGCCACTTTGCGGCAGATCCTGTTCTTCAAGACGCTGGGATTCAGTCTCGACGCGATCGCCGGGATCATTCACGATCCTTCGTTCGACAAGCGTGAGGCCTTGGCGCTGCAGCGGCGGATGCTCGCGGAGCGGTCGGCGCAACTGTTGAGGATGACGGATGCGATCGATCGCGAAATCGACGCGATAGAGAAAGGCGTAAGCATGGATGCCGAGGAGATGTTCGATGTGTTCGGCGACTTCGACCCTGCCACTTACGAGGACGAAGCGCGGGCACGCTGGAGCGGCACCGACTCATATTCGGAGTCCGCGAGGCGAACCGTCCGGTACGGCAAAGACGACTGGCGCGCCATCAAGAGCGAAAGCGACGCACTCAATGCCGAGTTGGCGGAGCTGCTCGATGCGGGTGTAGCTCCCGACGACTCCCAGGCGATGGATGTGGTGGAGAAGTGCCGGAAGCTCATCGACGACCGGTTCTACCCTTGTTCGCGGGAGATGCATGTGGCTCTCGGCGAGATGTATGTCGCCGATGCTCGCTTCGCCGAGAACTACGACAAGTTGAAGCCGGGCCTGGCCCAATACGTTTGCGACGCCATCAAGGCGAACGCGGCGAGGTCTGTCTAGCAGCGGGGGTGTCGGAGGTGCGTGGTACGATTCGACGTACCTTCACGCTAGGACGGATGGGCCGATGATTGCG
>PMIZ01000341.1:0-3159 GCA_003157225.1 Actinomycetota bacterium
CGCGGCGATACGAGCGCATCCACATCGTTACCGGGTGCTTGGCTCTCTCCGCTGTGAGTGGTTTGCTCATCCTGCTGCTCGGGGGGAAGGGGCCGTGGGCCTTCATTCTGACCTTGCTTCCCATGCCGATCGCCTTTAGTTGTTCTCGGCCTCCGGCTGTCTATCTGATACTGGCGCAGCACGAAGGAGACGCGGGATCCATGTCAGGGTTCATGAGCGCGTCGCACACGGCGATAGCGAGCATCGGGATAGTCATCGTCTCGCTGGACCTCTGGGGCCGGGTTCAACTGATCGGCGCCCTCGTTCTCGGGCTCTCCTTCCTGAGCCTGGTTCTGTGGCTGGGCCTTGGGAGGCCGCTCGTGCGAGCTCAGGCGCAGGAGGCGAAGAGCGGCCGACCAACAACCGTGGAGAGGTGATCGCAATGGACGCGGAAAGTAATAAGCAGATCGTGCGGGATCTCTACGAACAGATCTTTCAGAAACACAACCTGGATCTGGTAGACAGATTCATGCACGACGACTACGTGCAGCACAATCCAGACCTGCCGAAGGGCAAGGCCGGATTCATCGAATTCCACGTAGCCTTCTTCTCCGCGATCCCGGACGTCTTCCCGTCCATCAACCAGATGCTCGCCGAAGACGACCTCGTGTGGGTCTACAACACCATCACAGGAACCCACACCGGCGAAGGCTTTCTCGGCCTCCCGCCGACAGGCAACAAGATCAAGTACGACGTTGTAGACATGTTCCGTCTCAGAGACGGCAAGCTCTCAGAGCATTGGGACGTCGCGGATACGAAGGCCCTCTTCTCGCAGGTCGGCGCTATTCCTCGAGCTGCGACGCCGGACGCATCTCAGCGGGCTTGACCCAGTCCAGATCTGGCTTCGCTCGCCCAAATCCGGGTTGCACCGGCTTCGTCGGGTCCTTCTTCGCCTCCGCCGTGGCCATATCCCCAAGTGCTCTCCAACAATCCAGACGTCTCTTCGTGCCTTCCGGATCGTCCTCTATGGGGAGCACCGAGTCGATGATCGCTTTGAAGTGCCTTTCCAGGCCTTCCCGTTCTTCGGGATAGGGGAGGATGTAGAGCTGTTCTGCCTCGATGCCCTTCTTGAGCCACTTGGCGAGGTCGACGGGGTCCATGCCTTGGGAGTAGATGAACGCCAGAGTATCGACGGCCGTCTTGTCGACAAGATATCCCGTGTTCGCCAGGTGTGCGGGACGCGTGTCACAGGCGTTGTGGATGTTGGAGTTGATGCTCGCCGGGCAGAGCACCGACACGCCGATGCCGTACTTCACCAGCGAGAGGCGATAGCTTTCCATCAGGTTGATGACCGCGGCCTTGGCCGCGGAATAGGGAGCCGTTGAGGGACCGCCGAAGAAGCCTCCCATGGACGCTGTCGTGACGATGTAGCCGCCCTTGCCGGCCTTGATCATGCGCGGAACAAAGGTGACCATGCCGTTCACCACGCCTCCGAGGCATACGCCCATGACCCAGTCGTAGTCCTCGTAGGTGGAAGCCTCGGGAGGGCCGAAGGTATTGACGCCGGCAGTGTTGAAGAGAAGCTGGGGCGGACCACCGAATACCCGCTCGATTTCATCCGCGGCGGCCGCGTAAGCCGCGCGATCGGTGATGTCGAGCTTGATCGCGTGGGCTGGAGCGTTCTTGGCGCGAAAATACGCCATCGCCTCGTCCAGATGATCCTGGCGGACGTCCGCGATCACGACCTTACAGCCGGCTTCGGAGAAGACCTTCGCCTGTCCGAAACCCGCGCCCGAGGCACCTCCGGTAACGAAGAGGATCTTGTCCTTAAAGTCTTTCATCTGTCCTCCGGGGCATCATGAAGGGTGTTTGAGGAATCGTATCCGTCAAGTTCTAGAGAAGCCTATCACGGCGTGACGAGGTATACCGAACGACGTTCTGTTAGACCGTGTTACCTTGATAACCGGATGGACGACGGGGAATCGACACGGCGCCTTTGCGATCCTACTGTGGGGTCTGCCGCTGGCCGCACTCCTCTATCCGAGCAACGCGTCGAGAACCGGCTTGTGGCCCTCAGCCTTTGAGCGGTGGAGCGGGGCGACGTCTCGTGGACCACTGGGGCCCTCGTCCGCCACGGCGGTCATCTTTCGCCAGAGGCAGACGTCGTGCTTAAGGTACTTCGCCTTGATGGCGGCAGAGCAGTCGTTTTCGAGCGGGCACGCGAAGCATATTTCGTGCTCGGCAGCATCCGCCGTCTTGCTTGGGCGCTCTCCCTGGTCGATGCGGCGCTGGGCATGTACGAGCAGCGCCTGCACGTTTCCCTGGATCGCGAGCTGAAAGACCGGCATCTCATCGGGCTCGTCGTACTTGAAGACGCCATTCCGCCAGTGAGCAAGCTCGAACACCTCGTCGAGAATCTGCCGGCGCATCACCTCACGGACGCTGGCTTCGCTCGTGAAGCCCCTCTCCACGAGGCGCTGCCCCAGCGGCTTCAGCCTCTTCTGGCCACGTGTGAGCGCCGTATCGTCCATGAGGACTTCGCCCAGTTGCCGCTCGCTAAGACAACCGGCCTTGAGGAGGCGCGTGCCCAGCAGCTCGTCGGTGGTGGGCAGGGAGATCCCTTCCACCCGGCCGTCGACGAGATAGATGAGCCCGTATTCCTCGGAGTCGCGGACCTCGAGCACGCCTGTGGCGGCGTTCTGTGCAAGAAACTGAAGAACGCTTGCCAGGCTAAACCTATGGATCGATCCCTCGAGCTTCATCGCCTCGCTCCCACCGGGTTCCATCGTGCGGTCGGTGTATCGGCAGCAGGCGGGGAAGAGCTTAGAGCCGCGAGGAAATCCTTGGGGCGTGGGGCGGCCGCGATTGGGCCCTACAGCGGCCGGTAGACGTCGGCTCGGTGTTCGATGCGGACCACCAGAACCAGCGACTTCGCTTCGTCGATTGCGTAGACGACGCGGTAGGCCCCGGCGGTGTGCCGACCATTCCCGGCACAATGGGGGGGGTTTACCAGGGCTTGGCCACACCAGCCACATAGAAGACGTTGCCCACGGCTTTGTCCACGGTGACCCCGAAGGTCTTGCCGGAGTCCGACTTCGCGCCCACAGCATAGGTGGTGGCCGTGCCGGTGTAGTTGACGGTCTTCGCAGATACCAAAGCGGTCGGGGCGGTGTTCGCGGC
>PMIZ01000341.1:3173-17161 GCA_003157225.1 Actinomycetota bacterium
CTCGATGAGAGTGAAGCCTTTTTCTCTCTTCATCGTTCTGTGGATAAGCCTGAACATCCCGCGTTCCTCCTTGATCTGGTACATGCCCTGCGCCCCGCCGGATCGTGTGAACGGATCAGGCTCGTTTTCCGCCTTCCCACACGCGTCCCCCGGGACATGGGGAGTTGACCGCACCCGCTTTGCGCTGCATCATCGGAAATGTCATCGGTCCGAGTGCAAGACATGGGTATTGGACTTTGGTCCAATATGGTGAGGGTGGCCAGGTCAAGGAGATCGCAGCAGGGCGACCATTTCGCTGTGCGTCTAAGATCCCGCTAGGCGTGCGGCCGCGCTATCGCCCGCGTGCCTCCCATGCAGCGTGTGGTACAGCACCAAGGATGCTGCCGCGACGCCGGCCATGACCCCGTACATGGCCCGGTAGCCGGTCAAGGGGATGAGCAGGCCGCACAACAGCGGACCGAGGCCCAAACCTGTGTCCCCGAAGACGTAGAAGGTCGAAGTGGCCTGTCCCATCCGGTGCAGGGGAGTGACTTTGACCGTGAGAGCGCGGCCGCAGGACTGAATGGCTCCAAAGCCCAGGCCCATGACGGCAGCCGCCAGCAGGAGTACGGACCCGTGGTTCGCTATGGCGAAGATGGCCAGGCCGAGAGCGAAGATGACTATCGCCGCGTACATCACCGAGTTCTCGCCTCTTGCGTCGAACCGTCGTCCCACAAGTGGTCTCGTGATGAAGACCACGATCGCGTAGATGATGAAGAACACCCCGGCCGCGCTCGTCAACCGTATCTGCTCGGAGTACAGCGCAAGGAACGAGGAGACGCTCGAGTAGCAGAGGTAGCTCAGCCCCAGAGCCAGGCCGATGGGCACCGCCTTGGGCTCGATGTAGTTGCTGAGCTTGAACCCGTTGGTTTCGGCCACTTGCTCGGCGGTCAACTCCATGTCCTTGACCCGCAAGAAAGGGACGAGCACCAGAGAGAGCGCCGCGAGGACAGAGCAGGTGATGATGATGGGGTTGAAGCCGCCATGCCGGATCATCAACAGACCGACAAACGGACCGATCGCGGTGGATAGCGTCTGGCCCAGCGTGAAGTAGCCGATGCCCTCACCGTATCGCTCCCGGGGCACTACGCCGGCGACGATCGTTCCAGTGGCCAGAGCGGCCGTACCGTGAGCGGCGCCGTGGAGAAAACGGATGAGGAGGAGCAGGCCGATGCTGTTTGCCAAGAAGTAGCTCATGGTAAAGGCCACACTGAAGAACGCCCCGATGTACAGAACCTTGGTCTGACCGATGCGGTGGATCCGTTTTGCAAAGAACGGACGGAGGACGAACGAGCCGATCACGAAGATGCTTGCTGATAGACCGGCCACAGCGGGGGACGCGCCGAAGCGGTCAGTGGCGACCTTCGACATGACGATCGTAAGCAAGAGAAAAACGACGGAGTTTAGGAAGTTCACCAGCGAGATGACTATGAAGCTCTTGGTCCACAGGCTCTGCTTGACGGCGATTTCCGCGTCGTTATTGTCGCCCACGCTGTAGGTCCCCAGTCATGTCGCTTGTTTGGGAGCCGGCCGGCCCCTATGCGATTCTACACCGCGGCAGCCGGGCGAGGCCCGAACGTCAGGTGCGCCCGCGGGCGAGCATCGGCACGTGGCCGCGACAACTATCGTCGGGAGCGGGGGGGCAAACTCTGGTGCTGTTGGGACGGGGTCGTGCGCGGGCGCTGGGGCCGAGTCTCGGCAGGGGCGGCTCGATCAAAACGCGACAAAGGTCCGCATGCCAAGCTCAGGGGCGTGATCCCGAGAGCGAAACCTATGGGTACGTGGCGTTCCTCAAAACACGCGGGTCATGGCCAGGCAAGATCACGCCTCCAAGGTCCCTCAAGCGGTCGAGGCTCCGATAGTACTCCGCCAAGTCGACGTATATCGCGTTCGGCCAGAACGAATCGCCAACAGGGACGTCCATGTTCACATGGTGGGTTATGGTATCTCCGGCTATGACATAGAGTCCCTCTTCCGTGTCAACCAGGACCGCCTGACTTCCCGGCGAGTGTCCCGGGGTGAGGACTACTCTGACGCCGGGGACGATCTCCGCATCTCCCTCGAGCAGCTCGAAGGGCAGCCCTGAGAGATCCACGTCATAGCCCCCCTTGTGAACCGGCAAGGGGTCCTTTGCGTATTCCAGCTCTTTCTTCTGGACCATGAACCTGGCCTGGGGGAAATAGCCGTTTCCACCGGCGTGATCCAGATGGAGATGGGTGTTGATGACCAAGCCGATCTCCTGGGCTGTCACGTTGAAACGCCTCAGCTGAGACTCCATGGTTTGATGCGGCGTTTGATCGTAGCGGCTCGAAAGGTCAGGTCTGTAGGTCCGCCCGAAGGCGCCCGTGTCCACGAGGATCTTCTTCTCACCGCTCAGGAGAAGCCATGCAAGGATGGCTCCCTCCAGCTTGATGCCGTAATCCTTGCCGAGAAGGGTCTGGGATCTGTCTCTCACCGCGGAGCCGAGGGCGAGGGGCGCTATGGTCCATGTATGTTTCACGGGTTCTTGAGCTCCCTCATCCGATTTCGCCCGCTGAGTCTCTCGAGAATAGCCGAGTTGCGCGCCGGGGTTCCGCCTATTGCGCTTGTATACCCGGCCTCCCGGTGGTATCACAGAAAACGGTGACCGCCGGGAATCACCTCGCGTCAATCATTGACCAGGCGGAGGCTTGGTTGGGGGGATCGCAAAGAACCGCATCGGGTCGGACCCTGGCCAGCATCTGGCCCCAGCCGCAGTATCGCGGTTTCCAGCGAGCGCCGGTGGCCGCTAGGTGCGCCGCGGCTTCTCCGGCTCGAATGAGCCGCTCATGAAGCGCCAAACCCTAGTCCTCCTGCTCCTGACCATCGCCCTGACGGTAGCCCTGTTCTTCCTCTTCAGCGAGTTCCTGCACACCGGCACTCCCGCCTTCGCCTACGAGATCGCCGCCGCCTTCATGGGCGCCCTCGTCACCGTGGCCATCACCATGATCCTGCTCAACCGTCAATCCGAGGTGGAGATGCAAAAGGAGCGCAACGTCGAGCTCCTCAAGCAGAAGATCGCGGTCTACGCCGGCCTCATCGACCGGCTCGAAGAGATCATGCGCAAAGGCGAGGTCTCCCTCGAGGACGAGATAGCCATCCAGATGCTCAACCTGCGCCTCTCCTTCGTCGCGAGCACCGATGTGCTCAAGAAGTTCAACGAGTTCGCCCGCCAGTTCTCGCTCGTGGCCGCCGACAGGAAGGTCACCGACCAGGAGCGCGCTGAGCTCCTCGACGCCCTCGGGGAGCTCTCGACCACCATCCGCCACGACCTCTCTTCCGAGGAGGACCGCCGCCAAGAGAAGAAGCTCTTCAGCGAGGAGGACCTCAAGAACCTCGTCATGGCGAACGTCAGTAGCCTCTTTGGCAAGACCACCCCCAAGCACTTCCTCGATGCCTGCAGCACGGAGGCGCGGGACTACTTCAGCCGGCTCTTCGCCGGGCTAGACGCCGAGGGCCTTGCCTACCAGATGGGGACCAAGGGCTTCTCCGCCAGCCGCATCTTCCGCGGATATCCGACCTTCGGGAGCAAGCTCCACGGCCTGCAACTCCGCATGGACCAGGTGGCCGAGGACAAGCGGGACGAGGTGCGGGAGCTGCTAGCTCGCCTGACCGGCCGCCCGCTGGCGTCGCTCATGGGCGACAAGACCATCAGCTTCACGGCCGAGGAGCTGCCGGTGGAGGCGGTTTGTGAGGTGGTAAGGAGCGTGACGGGGGATAGGGCGGATGGAAACAGCGCGATTGGGACCAAGTGACTGAGCCGCCTGCCGGCGTTGCGTCATAATGCCCGTCTCTAGGTAGCTGAAGCCGAACGGAGGGCCTGGGCGGCGCCCGGGGCAATGCGGCAAGAGGGGGCGAGGCAGGCGCCGGGCACCGACAGCTAGACGCGCTACAGGCGCCATCGGCCCCCGCGCTTTGCGGTTGGCTGGCCGGCAAGTTCCCTATGCGGACCACTACTACCTTGGTCCCACCTCATGGGTCGAGACCGCAGCGCCGATGCTATACGGTAGAGCTACCAACAAGGCGGAGTGGTAGATGCCGGGAGCGAGCGGTCTGTCAAAGCGGGAGGAGCTGGAACAGCTTATGGCGGAGCTCCGGCGCCTCAGCCCCGATGCGCGTGGGCCGGAGTTCAAGAAGTGGCGAGCTCGCGCGAATGCCACCATGTCCGACCTGTTCGGACCGGGGCACAAGCTGACCATGGCTTTCCGCGACGTAACCTTCACTCCCGATTTCGGGCAGGGCCGTGCGCGGGCCCTCGCCCTACTCAGCTCCGCCAGCGGCTTCGCCACGGCCTCGTCCGAGTCCAAGGCTGCACCCGCCCGGCCCATTGCAGCGGCGGTGCCCAATTGTCACGACGCGACTGCCGAGCTTCCACAGACTCCCGAGCCTGTGATGACTCCCGGGCCTGTCACGATTGCTGAGTCTGCCGTGCCCGAGTTGCCCGATGGGCTTGGTGCGACTGCCGTGGTGCCAGAGACCGACACGACCGCCGAGCTGCCAGAGACCGACGTGACTGCGGTGATGAGCACGACGGCGGAGGACGACGCCTCAGCCCAGCCACCCGGGACGACGGACCAAGATGCCATCGCCCAGCCCATGCCGGACACGGTCGCCGGGCTAGCGCCCGATGCCGTCGAGCCGAAGCATGGAACCATCTTGCGGAGGATTGTGCGGAAGCATGACTCCTTCGGGACGCATCCCGCCCTCCCCGACGAGCCGACCGGCACGGTGGGTGAGGCGCTTGAAGGGTCGCCCGTGCAAACGCCCGACACGGTTCTCAGTGAACCCGCCACCGCCGAACTTGGGCCAGTCTCCTCCGCCGAACCCGCGCCAATCTCAGTTGCCGGGTTGTTCGGTACTGCCGAACCCGCCCAGCCGGAGCCGGCTTACGCCGGGCCGACGGAAGCCACTGCCAGTCCGACGGCCGACATGCCCGCCAGGCCGGCGCCTGGTGTGTCCGCTTCGGCGCTCAGGCCCGCGGAGCCTCCGACGGCCGCCGAGCCTCGCTGGCCGAGGCGCGAAACGATCGTCCAGGAGTCCGACACATCATGGACGCCTCGAAGGACAGCCGGGAAGTCCGACACGCCCCGGAAGAGTCGAACGGCAGTCGAGGAGTCCGAGGCGCCCTGGACGGCTCGAACAACGGCCGGGGAGCCTGATACGCCGTGGACGGCGCCGGTCATCCCCCACGGACCGACGCGGACCCCTCCGGAGGCTTCGCGCCGGCCGAAACGCAAACACAAGCGGTTTGCGATTGCCGCCATCATCATCATCTTCCTGGAACTCGCCGTCGGAGTGCCGGTGTGGCTGGGGTGGTTCGGAAGCTGGTCGACTGCGCTGGGGTCGGGATCGACCACGGTCACGAACTCGGCCACGTCGCTCCCGAACCCTGGCAGCATCAGCCCAAGCGCCAATGCCCGAATCGTCGACGCGACCGGTGATCCCCGCAGCGCCTACATTATCGGGGTAGTCCGGGCCGGCATTGTCCAACTTACGCCTAGCGCGGCGGGCGAGGTCTCCTTCCTCCCGAAGAAGGTCGTCGGCCGAGGAGAATTCCTCGCGTGGCTGGATCGGGTACGGCAGATTCCGACCGGGAGCAGAGAGGTGCCGGATACGTTCTTCTACGATCTGGGTCCACCACTCCGTTTCATCGCCATCGACGCCTACCAGCAGAGGATCGTCCTCGAATGGCCGAGTGAAGACACGAAGATCGCCTTCAACGCGGCCGATCCGATCCTTGCGCGCGACGCGGAGGCCTGGGCGGCCCGGATGATCATCGCCCTGCTTCCGGTCACCGCCCTCCAAAGCGCGCTGGAGATCACCGAGGCGCGTGTCCTCGACCTGCGGGCCCGGATCTCTTCCCTCAAGCCGCAAGAACTGGCGACAATCGTGGAGGGACTCAAGCTCCGGCCGGAGGCTGGATGGGCGAAGAAGACGTCGATCTCGCGCAGCGAGGCGGCCGAGCTCCTGATGATGCTGAAGGCGGTGTTCGACAAGTACCCGGCGGCGTAGCGACGGGACGGGGGACGACTGCGGCAGGCCCTCGCCGCGCTAGACGCCGAGGGCCCCAGAGTCAGCGCCGGCGACATTCCGCCGGGTCTCAGGCCACCTCGAAGTGCATGGACCTCAGCTCTGCGCGGTCGATCCTGTCGGCTACGCCCGGAAGCTCGACGCCGACTACCTGGTTCCTCGCTCAGGCCAGGGCGCTTCGCCTCCTCTAGCTCTCAGGAATCAACCAGCGGGTATGTCCCGCGATGTATTCACGGCCCGTTCCCGGGGTGTTACTCCTTAAGCATGATGAAACCGGCACTCCAAGAGGTGGCAGATCTCGGGCTGCAGTTGTCTTCGGTCTCGACGCTCGATATGTGATCGAAATGCACGTGCAGGAGGGAACAGGAATGAAAAAAACGTTGTGGAAAGTGCTATCCCGTTTTGCAGGCCGTTGATGATCGGCAGCTACCGTTTCGACGCGGACTGTCGGCGCGCCGCCGAAGGGTTTGACAACTGCTTAGGGCGGTGATAGGTTGGCGCGGTAGTAGGATAACCACCAGTGACTCCTGCCGGGAGGCTGAGCTGTGGTGGAACCAGGCACGGACGTTTCGCAGCGCGTCTTGCGAGCAGCCAAGCGACGCTTCTACGCGAACGGCTTCGCGAACACTTCTTTGCTGGAGGTTGCCAGCGAGGCCGGGACCAGCGAGAGCGGCGGCTATCGCTACTTCAGATCCAAGAACGGGCTTCTCCTAGCCGTGTACGCTTCGTGCTACGCGGAGATCAATGACCAGGTCGACGAGGCCATCACCGCGGCCGCCAATGATGACCCCGATCCTCGGAACTTGCTGCTCGCCGTCGCGCGCGTAGTTCTCAATGGATACCGGGCGGAGCCTGAGAAGACCAGCTTCTTGCTGAGCCATTTCGGCTACCGCGACAATCGTGGTGCCAGCAGAGAAGCGCCAGTGGATCCCACCGTCGAGGCGGCGATGCAACACGAGTACCATCGCTATCTCGATCGCATCCGCAATCTCTGCCAGGACGTGATGACCAGCCAGCCGCAGTTGGCCGCGGGGGGCGTCAGCCGGATAGCCCTTGCCGAGATCTTCACCTCGATAGTCCACGGCATCCAGACCAGTTGGTACATGGCGGACAGGGAAAATGATCTTGCGTACCCACGGGTCTCGGTAGAAGATTCGCTAGCCACGTTGAGGTTCTTCATGTACCGGGACGATCGTGACAAGTAGCAAATCCTAGGAGGAGAATCGATGCCCAGCAAGATCGACGATAGTGCATGCCTCAGGTGCGGGCTATGCATCAAGGGTTGCCCGCACGACGCCATACAGGGCAGTAACCCGGGCAAAGTCAGCACGTCGGATGTCTACGAACAGGTGTGGATAGACCCTGACCTCTGCCAGGATTGTGGCACCTGCACATCCATGGATTACTGGTGCCCGGCCGAGGCCATCTCGGCTGAGGGTGCGCCGCCTCGCGTCGAGGTCGGTGAAGGCGAGAAGAAGTACTCCAAGTACATCTACAACTACGACGGCAGCTTTGACAGCCACTTCACCGAAGGCGTTCCCTTCAAGGTGATCACCAAGATCGACAAGGATGTGCTTCCGGGTAGCGATTTCTATATGGTCCACTGGGTGATGCCCCACGAGACGCCGTTCCTGGAGATCGGCCATCCGCCGCACATCCACAGGGACACGGAACTGCTGTTCCACATCGGCTCGGATCCCAACAACCCTCAGGACCTCGGTTCCGAGATCGAGTTCTACCTGGGACCTGAGATGGAGAAGCACGTCATCACCAAGTCATGCGTCATCTTCATTCCCCCGAACTTCATCCACTCCCCCTGGAAGCCTCTCAGGACCTGGCGGCCGTGGATCTTCATCGAGGTGAACCAGGGACCGAAGCACACTGAGAAGGGCTACCACCAACTGCTCACCCCGGAGGCTATGGCGGGGGAACCGCATCTTGCGCATTTTGTGGACGAGGGCTACTAGCTAGTCAAACCGCGCCGGGCGCCTCTCGCGAGGCGCCCGGCGCCGGACTTGGCAGAGGCGAGGCACCAGCAGTGTCTACGTGGCTGCAATACATACTCACCGGCATCACGATGGGGTCCGTCTACTCCCTCATCGGACTAGGCTACGTCACGATTTACAGGACCTCCCACGTCGTGAACATGGCCCAAGGCAGCTTCGTGATGATGGGCGGGTTCTTCGGCTACGCCTTGCTGAAGCAGATCGGCCTGCCCTACTGGGCGTCGATACTCCTCAGCATCATCGCGGTGGTCGCCGTTGCGCTCGCCATGTATCTGCTGGTGCTCAAGTGGATCATGAAATCGTCGCTGGTCAACATGATCCTGGCCACCGTGGGTTTGAGCCTGCTCATCGAGAGCCTCGTCCTTCTCAAGTGGGGCGGCTACAGCAAGCCGACGCCGCCCTTCACCGGGGACAAGCTTCTGCGGACGGGTGGCGTCCACATCAAGGTCCAGAGCCTCTGGGTGGTCGGGCTGATGATCGTGATCTTCGTCCTCCTCTACTTCTTTGGGCAACGTACCCGCGTGGGCAAGCAGATGACGGCGACGGCGACCAATCCCAACGCAGCCCGCATCTCGGGCATCCCCACGCAAAGGATGATCATCCTCGCCTTCGCCATCTCGTCCGCCATCGGGGCGATAGGCGGGCTGGCCATAAACTCGGTGATCCCGCTCACGTACACGTCGGGAGCACTGTGGGGTCTGACCGGCTTCGTCGCTGCCATTCTCGGTGGTTGGGGCTCCAGCGGCGGCGCGGTGCTTGGCGGCCTCGCGCTGGGGATCATCCAATCGATCTTCGCCGGTGTCCTCCCCGCTGGGTGGCAGGACGGCATCGCCTTCGTGATCCTGATTCTGCTCTTGTACTTCCGTCCGCAGGGACTTCTCGGCACGACCATGACGGAAGGTGAGATGTGAGAGGCATCTCTGAACGCCTGAGGGGACTCTACCGGTTGCCCCCCAGCACCGTCGCCAAAGTGGTGTTCGTCGTCGCCCTGCTCGTCTGGCCCCTCGCGTACAAGAACCTCTACGCGATGAGCGTCATGCTGAACGCGGGGTTGTTCGCCATGCTCACCATAGCGGTCTGCCTGGTGTTGGGTCAGGCCGGTCAGCTGTCATTCGGGCACTCGGCCTTCTACGGCATGGGCGCCTACGCGGCGGCGCTGCTCTCGTACAAGCTGCATTGGCCGACATTGGCGGCTCTGGTCATCGCTGCCATCGTCCCGGGGATCATCGCTCTCATCATCGGGCGCCCGGTCCTCAAGCTGCGCTACTTCTACCTGGCTCTGGCGACTATTGGGCTAGGCCAGATCTTCATAGTGATCCTCATCCAGGTGCCAAGCGTTACCAGGGGCATCAATGGTCTGAACGGCATTCCCACTTTGAGCATCTTCGGGTTCAGTGTCGGAACCTTGCTCCGGCAGTACTACGTCGTCTGGGCGCCGACGTTGGTGATCCTGCTGCTGGTGCAGCGGGGGCTCAAGTATCGGCTCGGGCGGTCCTTGCGCGCCCTTGCGACCAGCGAGATCGCCTCGGCTACCCTGGGGATCAGGACGGCCAACTGGAAGCTGTTGGCCTTCGTGGCGAACGCTGTTATCTGCGGCTTGGCCGGCGGGCTGTTCGCCTTCGTCACGGGGTCGATCTCTCCCGGCTCATTCAGCTTCAATATCGCCGTCCTTCCCATCGTCATGGCTCTGGTGGGCGGGGCCGGGACCATCTGGGGGGGCATATTGGGGGCCATCATCATGTGGTGGGTGATCAACTACTTCACAGGCCTCCAGAAGTACAGCGGCGTCGCGTACTCGCTGATCATGATCCTGTTGCTGTTGTTCCTGCCGGTCGGCATTCTCGGCATCCGACCCGCCACGTGGTCCTGGCTCAAGCGCCTGTTCAACAGGGAGTCGCTCCGCCAGAAGGCCGAGATGGCGCTGGAGACGAATGGGTCGGCCGTCGCCGTCGCCGAGGCCGTCGACCTGGCACCGGCGCCGCTGCCCGCCGCCACCCAGTCGACCAAGGCCAGGGACGCGTCGATCGGCTCCGGGGCTCTGCGGGAGGACCTCGCCCTCGCGAGGAGCGACGATCGCAGGGAGGGCCCACTCCTCTCCATCAAGAACGCCTCCATCGCGTTCGGAGGGCTGAAGGCGGTCAACGAGGTGTCGTTCGACGTCCAGGAG
Source organism: Actinomycetota bacterium (assembly GCA_003157225.1). Next base: position 13,434 of record PMIZ01000341.1, read on the forward strand.
GGCACGATTACAGCTCTCATCGGCCCCAACGGAGCCGGCAAGACCACTCTGTTCAACGCGATCAGCAGGCTGCAGGCGCTGTCGGGTGGCCGGATCACCTTCGAGGGCACCGACCTGACCAAGCTCAGCACGGCCAACGCCGCGCGACTCGGCATGGCCCGCACCTTCCAAGGCTTGCGCATCTTCGTGAACATGAGCGTCCTCGAGAACGTGCTGGTGGGTTGCCACCGGCACGAGCGCTCGGGCTTCTGGTCGTGCTGCCTGGGGCTCCCACGCCAACGGGCCGAGGAGCGCCGCTCTCGCGAGCGGGCCATGGGTGCACTGGCGCTCGTCGGCCTGTCAGACGCGGCGTCCAAACCTGCCGCCAGTCTCCCGTACGGTCAGCAGCGCCTGATAGAGATAGCTAGGGCTCTGGCCTCGGAGCCCCGCCTCCTCATGCTTGATGAGCCGGCGGCGGGCATGAATGCGTCGGAGCGAGCGGATCTGGTGCGGAAGATCGCGACTATCCGCGACGCGGGTGTGACCGTGCTGCTCGTGGAGCATGACATAGGCCTGGTCATGGGGATATCGGACTCGGTCAACGTCCTCGATTATGGCAAGCTCATCGCCTCCGGGTCACCCGAGACGGTCAAGCAAGATCGAACGGTGATCGAGGCATATCTGGGCACCGGGCACGGGACCGGGGCCGAAGCGCGCGTCGGCGAGGAGGGGGGCGAGACGGCAGTCCGTCCCGAGCCCGAAGTGGCCCTCGCGGTGCAGAACCTCGTGGCGGCCTATGGATCCATCCAGGCGCTCCATGGTGTGTCGATCTCGGTTGCTAAAGGGGAAGTAGTGGCGGTCTTGGGCGCGAACGGCGCAGGAAAGACAACGCTGCTGAACACAATATCCGGGATTGTACGTGCCACCAGTGGGACGGTTACCTACCTGGGCGAGGACATCACCGCCGTACCCGCGGAGCGGATCAACACCCGCGGCATCTGCCAGATCCCCGAGGGACGCCAGCTGTTCCCGACTCTCACTGTGGAGGACAACCTGCTGATGGGTGCTTCGGGCAAGCGAGACTGGCAGAAGGGCTACGAGGACGATGTGGCCTACGCGTACGAGCTGTTCCCGATCCTGGGCGAGCGGCGGAAGCAGATGGCCAAGACGCTTTCGGGAGGTGAGCAGCAGATGCTTGCCATCGGCCGAGGTCTCATGGCGCAACCCAGTCTGCTGATGCTGGACGAGCCCTCGATGGGACTCGCGCCGCTCGCGGTGGAACGCATCTTCGATGCTCTCAGAACGCTCAACTCCCGGGGGATAACAATGCTCATGGTCGAGCAGAACGCGGAGATGGCGTTTTCGCTCGCCGGGCGAGTGGCTGTGATCCAGACTGGCTCACTCGTTCTGAGCGGTGAATCCAGCCAGTTGAGGAAGGACGATCGCCTGCGCGCCGCCTACCTAGGGGGGAGGTAGGTTCGCGGGGCTATGCGATGCGTCGGTTGTGAACAGGGTGGACACAGAGAAAGGGGAGAAGTGTATGACACGTAAACTCACAATTGCAGGGTTGGTCGCCGTGCTCCTGCTCGCGGTCGTGTTCGTCGTCGCCTGTGGCGGCACGACCACCACCACCGCTCCGGCATCGACCGAGACGACGGTGGCAGGAGGGAGCACCACGACGGTGGCAGGAGGGAGCACCACGACGGCGGCAGGAGGGAGCACCACGACGGCGGCAGGAGGCCCGGCCACCGGCGAACCGATCAAGATCGGGGTGCTGGCTTCGCTTACCGGTGCAGCTGCGCCTGCCTTCCCGGCCGTCCAGAAGGGGTACCAGTTGGAGGTCGCAGCCTTCAATGCCGCGGGCGGCGTCAACGGTAGGCCGATCCAGCTGATCGAGGTCGACGACAAGTCGGATGCCGCGACTGCGGTGTCGGCGGCAACGAAGCTCATCACCCAGGACAAGGTCGTTGCTCTACTCGGAGGGCTGAACACGCCCGCGGCCCTGGCGGTGGAGCCGCTCGCCGGCAAGTACGAGATCCCGTTTATCAGATTTGACACCCCGACACTGGACTCCCCGGCTACAAACGCCAAGTGGGGCTTCATCGCCAGCGTGGGCCCAACGGATGTGGCTGACGCTCTCGAGAAAGAAATCGCGGCCGAGGGCTGGAAGAAGATCGTCGCTGCCGCCGACATCCTGCCTCCGAACTTCCAGGCGCTCCAGATCCTGGAGAAGGACGCGCCGTCCAAAGGCTTCACCATCGACTACCTGAAAGACACCTGGCAACTGGATGCCACCGACCTCTCGCCGCAGATCAACAAGATCTACGCTGCGTACCAGGCCGACAAGCCGGACGTCCTGTTTGTGATGTCGGCCATCGTGCAGACCCCGGTGCTCACCAAGGGTCTCTTGGACCTCGGGGTGACGGTTCCGCAGCAGTCCGGTCCGGTCTCGGGCCATCCCGGCATCTTTGCCAACGGTCCCGCGGCGGTGGAGGGCCTGTACGTCATCGGCGCGGGGGTCATCAATCCCTCGCAGTTGCCCGATGACTATCCGAACAAACAGGTGATGCTCGATTTCGCCACCCGCTACCAGGCCAAGTACAACGAGGCGGCCAGCTTGTTCGCCGGACTCGGGTACGACGCGTCGCACATACTCTTCGAAGGTCTGAAGGCCGGCATCGACAACCCGGCGAAGATCCGCGACGGCATCGAAGCCATCAAGAACCTGCCGGTCTCGCAGGGAACCTGCACCTACTCACCGACCGACCACGCGCTCCATGGCGGCTACAACGAGTGGCAGGCCAAGGGCGGCACCTTCAACTTCGTGAGGAAGTTGAACTAGCGACAGTCCCCCCCCGCAGTTGGCNNCGCACATAGACAGGAAGGTAGGCAATGGCGAAGTCGGATCTGGAGAAGTACATCAAGGACCCGCGGATGACGGGCGACATCCCTCATCCGGAGGTCACCCAGCCGCGTCTGGCGCTTCCCAGCGAAGTGGGCGGATGGGGCAACAGGGCTGTCCGGATGACCTGGTGGCCCATCACCGAGCCCTTCGAGATGATCCACGACCACCACGCCCACGACTTCGACCAGTTCATCCTATTCGTGGGCGGGGACATCACGAACATGATGGATCTAGGGGGCGAGGTCGAGCTCTGGCTCAGCGAGGATNNAGTGGCTCGACGCGTACTTCGAGGCTGCCAACAGGCTGCAGGGAGAAGTGGAGTCGGTGGCCGAGCTCAGCAGGTACTTCGCCCCCGACATGCAGTTCATCATGTACACACCACCGCCGTTCATGACGCCGCCGCTCAGTCGCGAAGAGCTGCTGATGACGTTCGTCCATCCGGGCATCCACGAGCAACTCACCCCGAAATACTACGTCATCGACACGGAGTCCATGCTCGCCGTGGTGCAGTTCGAGCTACAGTTCCGTCACTCCGAGTACGGAAAGACCTGGGCTCCGCTGCTGGCCAGCGCCCACTACCACCTGAGGGAGAACGCCGACGGCGAGATCGTGATAGGCAAGATCCAGTATTGGACCCAGTCCCACCCAGCGGGGGATGATTTCGACTCGCTATTCGTGCTCTGGGGCAGTGCCAAGGAGCAGGCTCTCGTGGAGTTTGGGATGAGGCGCTTCAGGGCCGGCTCAGGAAAGTGAAGGACTGTCTTCGGCGCGGCTGGCCGGATTCCGAGCCGTGCGCATGTGGAATATGCTACTCCAGCGCGAGAACGGTCCAGATCCTCTCGGC
>PMIZ01000188.1 GCA_003157225.1 Actinomycetota bacterium
ACCCCGAACGCGAATTCGTGGAGACTGAGAACAAAGCGCGGGCCATGTTCCGGGCCATCGAACTGGCGACCGCTCAAGAAGGGTGGGAATAGGTCATGATGATGACCACGACACAGGCAAGATTCAAACCCGAGCAAACGTATGCTCTCGGTCAAGAATCGGGCGTCTTCCCGGCGCCGGGTCTGAGCGACGTNNCTACAACCTGGTGCAGTACCTGGGGGAGATCTCGGGCACCAAGGTCAGCGTGTTCCGCAACGACGAGATATCGGTGGAGGGCATTCGGGCGGAGCAGCCCACCCACATCGTCATCTCACCCGGTCCCTGCACGCCAGACGACGCCGGAGTCAGCTTGGAGGCGATCGCCGCTCTGGGGGGAGAATTCCCCTTGCTCGGGGTCTGTCTGGGACATCAGTCCATCGGACAGGCCTTCGGGGGCAAAGTGATCAGGGGCGAGGCGCCGGTGCACGGCAAGACCTCGCTCATCCACCACGACCGCAAGACCATTTACGCGGGGCTTCCGCAGCCGTTCGTTGCCACCCGCTACCACTCGCTGGTGCTCGACCGCTCGCTGCCGCCCGTGCTGGAAGTCTCGGCCTGGACCCAGGACGGAGTCATAATGGGGGTACGGCACAAAGAGTTCGCGGTGGAGGGCGTTCAGTTCCACCCGGAGAGCCTGCTCACCGCGGTGGGCAAGGACCTGCTGCGTAACTTCCTGAGCCACCGGGGACCCAGGCGATGAGCGCCCCGGCGGCCTCGGTCAAGACCGACCGAAACGGCGGGGTCGCCCACACATCGTTCAAACAGACACTGCAGCGGCTGGCCGAGGGCGGGGACCTCAGCCGGGCGCAAGCGGCATGGGCGCTCGGGCAGATCGTCGATGGCGCTGCCGGAGAAGCCGAGGCGGCAGCCTTCTTGATGGGCCTGCGTGTGAAGGGCGAGACCGCCGACGAGATAGCGGGGTTGCTCGAGACGATGCGGAGCCTGGCCGTGCCGGTGGAGACCGTCTACCGGGATGCCTTGGTGGACATCGTGGGCACGGGGGGGGACGGCCTCGGCACTTTCAACATCTCCACCACCGCCGCGTTCGTGGTGGCCGGCGCGGGAGTCAGGGTGGCCAAACACGGCAACCGGGCGGCTAGTTCGCGCTGCGGCTCGGCCGACGTCATGGAGGCCTTGGGCGTGCGTATCGACCTGCGCCCGGCCGCGGTGGCGGAGTGCCTGGACAGGGTCGGCATCGGCTTCATGCTGGCGTCACTCCACCACCCGGCGACCGGCAAGGTGTCGGGTGTGCGCCGCGCCCTGGGCGTGAGGACCGTGTTCAACTTCCTCGGCCCACTCACCAACCCGGCCGGCGTGCGCAGGCAGCTGCTGGGCGTCAGCGTGCCGGAGTACCTGGATGTGCTGGCAGGCGCGCTCGCACGCGTCGGCTGCGAGCACGCGCTGGTGGTCAGCGGACACGGCGGAATGGACGAGTTATCGGTCAGCGGGCCGAGCACCGTGGTGGAAGTACGAAAAGGCGCGGTGGAGCGACGGTACCAGCTGGAGCCGGAAGACTGCGGCGTCGGACGCCACGAGCAGGCAGAGCTTGCTGGAGGAGACCCCGCGGAGAACGCGGCCCTGATCCGCCGGATCCTGGCGGGCGAAACGGGCGGTCCGCGGGAGGTGGTTCTGCTCAACGCCGCGGCTGCGCTCTACGTCGCGGGCGTTGTGCCCTCGGTCGCGGCGGGAGTGGGGCGGGCGGCCGAATCCATCGATTCGGGCCGCGCCGCTCAGGTCCTTGTCGACATGGTGTCTGTCACCAACGAGCTGGCGCCGGACCGCAGGTGAAGACCACCCAGCATCAGGGTGCGGAGTCGCCGGCGAAGGCGGGCACCTATCTCGACCGTATCATGCCGGCCGTTCGTCGCGGGCTGGAGGAGCGCAAGGCGCTTCTTCCGCTCGCCAAGCTGCGCGCCATGCAGGGACTCGGTTCCGGGCCTTCATTTGCCGAGGCCATCCGCGCTCCCGGACTGTCGCTCATCGCTGAGGTGAAGCGCGCCTCGCCCAGCAAAGGGCCCATCCGGCCCGACCTGGACGTGGCGCAGCTCGTCGAGGCCTATGAAGCGGCGGGCGCACGGGCGATCTCGGTGCTCACCGAGCAGGACCATTTCGGTGGCAGCCTGGACGATCTCCGTGTGGCGGCCCTACATACCACGCTGCCGCTTCTTCGAAAGGATTTCGTCGTCGATCCCTACCAGGTCCACGAGGCCCGGGTGTTCGGCGCATCAGCTCTTCTCCTGATCGCCGCGCTTCTCACCGATGCTCAGCTGCTTCGGCTCACCGGGCTGGCTTTCGAGCTAGGTCTGGACGTACTGTTAGAAGTGCATGACCACGTCGAGATGAGCCGCGCTTTGGCGATCCACGGCGTCGTCGTAGGGATCAACAACCGCGACCTGTCGAGCTTCGAGGTCTCGCTGGACACCGCCGTGCATCTGGCGGGCCTGGTTCCTCCGGACCGATCGCTGGTTGGGGAGAGTGGCATCCGGGAACACGCGGATGTCGAGCGTCTGGCCGCTGCTGGGGTTGACGGGGTCTTGGTCGGGGAAACCATCGTTAGGAACCCCGACCCGGGCGCTGCCATACGGGCGCTGATGCATCCTCTCCCGTCCGTGGAGATGAGGAAGATAGGTTATTCACAGACAAAGGAGGCCCGATGATCACGTCGTTGCTTGTGGCTCTCGACTCGTCGGCTCACGCGAAAGCCGCGCTGGACCACGCGCTGGAGCTCGGCAGGATCTACCGGGCGCGCCTGACGGGCCTGCACGTCATCGACATCCGCTACCTGGAGATGCCTCCCTACCTGGACTACTCGTACGCTTTCGAGGCAGTGCCTCCGACTCTGGCGCCGTTGGACATGATGGACCAGTTTCAGGCCAAGAGCCGGCGCATCCTGGCCGACTTCCGCGAGGTCGTCGAGCGCGATGGGCTGCAGGCGGACACCCGCAGCGAGGAAGGAGTGCCAGGCCAAGTGATCGCCGACGTCGGAGACGGTCACGACCTGGTCATCATGGGCAAACGCGGAGAACACGCCAAGTGGGGTCGCGATCTGCTCGGCACGGCGGCGGAGGCGGTCGCTCGCCGCTCGGCCACGCCCGTCCTCCTGGTCGAGGAGCACTACCGGCCGCTCAACCGCGCTCTCTTGTTCTTCGACGGCAGTCACTCCGCCAACCGGGCGCTGAAGTTCGCCGCCGACGTTGTCAGCAAGACGAAGATGCAGCTGCGGATCGTCACTATCGACGACGACCGCGAGCAAGGTGAGAGGACCCTGCGAGACGCCGAGGCCTACCTGGAGCCGCTGCAGGTGAAGGCCGGCTACTCGGTGGTGCCCGGAAGGGTCTCCAAAGTCGCCGCGGGCCTTCTTGGCGACGACGAGGTGGACCTGGCTATCCTCGGGATGCGTGGCCACTCGCCGCTTCGCCACCTCATTCTCGGCGGCACTGCCGAGCAACTCATGCGCTCGGTGGAGCTGCCCGTGCTCCTTGTGCCGTGACCACCCAGGGTCCTACCGTACGAGTCCTCACAGCCGAGGGCCTGCGCAAGGTGGCGGCCGCCGAGCTGCCGCCACTGCTGGCCGGGTTGAGCGATCGCATCGGTCCGGTAGTCTGGGTGCACGCCGAGGCGCAGCCGGCGATCGTTCAGGCTCTCGACGACATGGGCCTGGACGAGGTCGCCGTCAAGAGCCTCCGCGAAGGGCCTGAACGCCCTCGGGTGGAGGAGTTCGCCGACCACCTGTACGTGTCGGTCTTCACCGCCGACAATCAGGCGGGCAAGAGCGCGGGGCCGACGGCGAACGCGACCGCCAAGGCCGACTCTGGCAACGGGGAGCCACCAGACACCGGGGACCGGCCGTCCGGAAGGCCCCTGGGCGACCTGCCGCGACTGCGCGAACTGCGTCTCTTTCTGGGACCTCGCTGGATCATCTCGGTCGGGCATATCCACTCAGGGGACTACGAGATGCTGGTCGAGCGCATGAAGCGCCAGGTTTTCTCGCGGCAACGGGGGGCGAGTTTCGTGGCCTATCACATCTGCGAGTGGCTGGTGGAGAGCCTGCAGCCGGCTATGGAACGACTGGACGACCGCATAGACGGGCTGGAGGACCAGGTGGTGATGGCCACGGGCGAAACCCCCATGCAGGAGCTGTTCGCCCTCAAGCGCGACCTGGTCGACCTGCGCCGGCGGGTGGCACCGCTGCGCGACGTGATGCAGCGGTTGGGCTCGCACGGAGTGCTGTACGTGGAACCCGACGCGGAGGTCTACTTCCGCGATGTCCACGACGACGTCATGCGAGTGATCGAGCTGCTCGACACCTATCGGGACATCCTGTCGTCGGCCCTTGACCTTCACCTATCGAGCGTGTCGAACCGGCTGAACGTGGTGATGAAGCAGCTCACGGTGGTTGCCACCATGTTCATGCCTCTCTCCTTCATTGTGGGGCTGTTCGGCACCAACTTCACTCGGATGCCGTTCGGCAGCCTCGTCTGGTTCGTGATGATGTTCGTGCTCATGCTGCTCTCGGTGCTGGCCATGGTGGTCTACACGCGGAAAAGGACCTAGCATCGGCGCCGGCCTAACAGCGAGAGACGCCTCGATCTCCTCGGGACCGGTGGTGAAGATCTGCGGGCTTACGCGCGCGGACGATGTCTTGCTGGCGTGCGAACTGGGGGCCTGGGCGGTTGGATTCATCTTCGCGCCTAGTCCGCGCCGGCTGACGCTCGCGGTGGCCCGTGCGCTCGTGCAGGAAGTGAGGGCGACGGGGGTGGCGCGGAGCCCGGGCATTTCGGCCGCCGCGCCCTTGGCTGCTGCTGTCGCCGGCCCGCTTGCCATCGGGGTGTTCGGCGACGCATCCGCCGCCGAAGTCGCCCGAGTCGTCGAGGAAGTAGGCTTGGATGGCGTTCAACTACACAGCGTCAACGGCCCGGGCGGGCGCGCTGTGAGAGCCGCGTTAGGCCGATGGAGTTCCTTGCTGGTAATCCAGACCCTACCCGTCGCGCCCGAGGTGGCCGGCGGGCCGGAGCAGAGCACGGTGGGCGTCCTTCGGGAAAGCATTGCCCGGGCGCGCGAGGAGGCGGACGTAGTTCTTCTCGACACCCAGGCGGGAGGCGGGCTCGGCGGCTCCGGGATGACGTTCCCCTGGGCTTTGGCCCGCGAATCGGCCGATGGCGGCGCTCTCCTGATCGCCGGGGGCATCGGCCCCGGCAACGTAGAGGCCGCCCTTTGGGAATCAGGCGCCTGGGGCGTCGACGTGTCGAGTGGGGTGGAGGCATCGCCGGGCGTGAAAGACGGCCGGCTTCTGCGGCAACTGTTACAAACCGTACACGCGACGGACCACACCTGGGTCTGGCCCAGCGCCGGTGGCCCTTCGGGCACCGGCGCCAACCTATAGCCAGCCCACTCTCGTCTCCGCCGAAAGACGGCGCAGGCGTCGACCACAGGAAGGAAGCAACGTGACGATCCCGCAACGATTTGGCCCCTACGGTGGCCGCTACGTACCCGAGACCCTCGTCTCGGCGCTCGAGGAGTTGGAGGAGGCGTACGAGACCTATCGGGACGATCCGGCTTTCGTCTCCGAGCTCAAGACGCTGCAGACCGACTACGCCGGTCGTCCGACTCCGTTGTTTCTCGCTGCCCGGCTATCCGCTCGCGCCGGGTGCCGCGTCTACCTCAAGCGCGAGGACCTGGCCCATACCGGCGCACACAAGATCAACAACACGCTCGGGCAGATCCTGCTCGCCACCCGCATGGGCAAGAAGCGCATCATCGCCGAGACGGGAGCGGGACAGCACGGAGTCGCGACGGCGACCGTCGCCGCGCTCTTCGGCCTGGAGTGCCACGTGTACATGGGCGAGGAGGACATCCGCCGTCAGGAACTGAATGTCATCCGCATGAGGCTGCTCGGGGCGGAAGTGCTTCCGGTCACCTCAGGGAGCGGCACCCTCAAGGATGCGACCAACGAGGCCATCCGCGACTGGGTGGCCAACGTGGAGAACACTCACTACATCATCGGCTCGGTGGTCGGTCCGGCTCCCTACCCCAGCCTGGTACGTGACTTCCAGGCCATCATCGGGCAGGAGACTCGCCGGCAGATCCTGGAGAAGGAGGGCCGGCTTCCCGACGGTCTGGTCGCCTGCGTGGGAGCGGGCAGCAACGCCATCGGGATGTTTCACGAGTTCATCGACGACACAGCCGTTCGGCTCGTAGGCGTGGAGGCGGCCGGCCTGGGGCTCGACAGCGGCAAGCATGGCGCCTCGCTGGCAAGAGGCACCGGCGGCATTCTCCATGGCTCCTACTCCTATGTGCTTCAGGACGAAGATGGCCAGATCCAGGAGGCACACTCCATCGCTGCCGGTCTCGACTATCCCTCGGTGGGGCCGGAGCACTCCTACCTCAAAGACCTGGGGCGGGTGGAGTACACGAGCGCCACCGACCAGGAGGCTCTGGCGGCCTTCCAGGTGCTATGCCGCCTGGAAGGGATAATCCCGGCCTTGGAAAGCGCCCACGCCATCGCCTTCCTCCTGGGTGGAGCGGGCGGTGGGCACGGCTTCTCGCCGGCGGATGTGGTGGTGGTCAACCTATCCGGTCGCGGCGACAAGGATGTCTACAGCGTGGCCGGCGTTCTGGGGGCGCGGCCATGAGCAGCTCCGTCACCTCCTCCAGCCCCTCACCAGCTCCCAGCGCACTCACGCAGTTGTTCCGCGAGACCGGGCGCCCTCTGCTCATGCCCTACGCTGTCGGTGGCTTCCCCGACCCGAAGTCGTGTCTCGCCATCCTTCGCGCCTACCTCAAGAGCGGCGCCGAACTTATGGAGATCGGGATCCCGTTCTCCGATCCCCTCGCCGACGGGCCTGTCATCCAGGGAGCTTCTCAAGTCGCGCTGCGCCAAGGGGTGCGCCCGGCCGATGTCCTGGCCCTGGCAGGTGAAGTGACGCGCGAAGGAGCCAAGGTGGTACTGCTCGCCTACCTCAACACGATTCTGGCGTTCGGCGCCGAGCGCTTCTTCGCTCGTTGCCGTGAGTCCGGCGTCTTGGGCGTAGTGGTGCCTGATCTACCGGTGGAAGAGGCCGGTGGACTCCAGGCCACCGCGCGGGAACGCGAAGTCGACGTGATCCTGTTGGCCGCGCCCACCAGCACCGATGCACGGCTCTCGCGCATCTCCGCCGCTGCCTCCGGCTTCATCTACTGCGTGTCGACCACGGGAGTGACGGGTGCCAGGGCCTCGCTTCGAGGGGACCTGCCGCAGTTTGTGGCTCGCCTCCGAAAGCATACGGACCTGCCACTCGCCGTAGGTTTCGGGGTCGGTACGCCCGAGCAAGCAGACGAAGTGGCCGGCTACGCCGATGGTGTGATCATAGGGAGTGCCCTGGTGGATCTGGTTGCGTGCGCCGAAGGGCTCGATCAGGCGCTCGCCGACGTGAGCGGCCTTCTCTACAAGGTTAGGAGGATGCCCTCTTTCTCCAGATAGTCCTTGAGCGCTTGGGGCCGCACCCCGTAGAGCGCAGAGAGATAGGCCAGATCTTCCTTGCGGATGGTGAGCATCTCCCGGGACGGGTCGTTGCGGAGCTCGCGCAAGAAGGCCAGGTAGGTCTCGAGAGGGCGTCTCTCCTCGGGCCGGAGGCGCTGGAGATTGTCTAGACTGATGCGGAGAGGACCGTTGCTGGTGACCGATCGCTGGAACTCCGAACCGGCCTCGATGTCGAGCATCGACATCGGAGTCTGGCCGTAGATCTCGGCCAACTCGCAGAGCCGCTCCAGGCTCAGGCTGCGCTTCCCGCGTTCGTAGGCGCTCAACGTGGATACCACGAAGGAACCGCCCGACTTGGCGCAAACCTCCTGGAGGCTGAGGCCGCGATCCTGGCGCATGCGGCGAAGCTTCTCGCCGACCAACTCCGGGTAGCGCTTGTCTTTGTATTCCTGGCTGTTTTCCATGGGCATAATTATAGCATCTGAGCAGGACATTATCTACGGAGACAGCACGCGACAGGCATGCGATCATCTCTCGAGATTCGTCGGGATAGCAGTGATTCCTTCGTGGCGGCCAACGGGGCATCCGCGGGAAGCGCTCGCGCGCGGTATGCCGAAGGCGGGGGTCGAACCCGCACGAGGTGTGAGCCTCACTGGAGTTTGAGTCCAGCGCGTCTGCCAATTCCGCCNNCCGGAACGGCCGCTATTATAATCGATGCTCCGCCGCTCGGTTCCGCTATGCCCGCTATGCCTTCACGGCATAGTTTGGCCGCTTCATGCAGATGGACGGCGGAGTGGCCATGTTGGATTCCGCAGAGCGGTCGTTGATGCCGTCGAGTGGGACGAAAGCACAGAAGGAGCCGTTTGTTCACCATTAATCCTTGATCGCCAATGGTGTAGAGTAGGTACCGACTTCTGACTTTCTCTGAGTGGAGTCTCGATCCGCGGCGCCGGATCGATATTTGTTCCGCCCCACCAGGGTCTTCATGGCTTGTTCGCTTGGGGGGTGGGCCGGACCGGAACATATCAAAACGCGGAGGTCGACGAATGGAGAAGCTTATCATCACGGTGGCGTGTACCGGGGCTATGACCACCAAGGAGAACACCCCGTACCTGCCCACCCAGCCCGAGCAGATCGCCGAGGAGGTATACGCGGCGTATCAGGCCGGCGCAGCGATCGCCCACGTGCACGTGCGGACTGAGGATGACAAAGCCACCATGGCGCTCGACAGGTTCGAGAAGACCATAGGCCTCATCCGGGATAAGTGCGACATCATCGTCAACATGACCTCGTCCGGGGGGCTTGGCTTCAGCGACGAGGAGCGCATCCTTCCTCACACCGCACTCAAGCCCGACATGGGCACCTTCGACGCCGGCTCCATGAACTTCTACCAGGGCGTCTTCGTCAACTCCCCGCCCTTTCTCGAGAAGCTTGGGAAAGCGTACATCGAGAACGGCATCAAACCCGAAGTCGAGGTGTTCGACGCCGGCATGGTGTGGAATGCCAAGCGCCTCATGAAAGACGGCTACCTCAAGGCCCCCATCCACTTCCAGTGCTGCATGCACGTATTCGGCGGGATGGAAGGCAACGCGAGGAACCTGGTCCACCTGGTCGACTCGCTGCCCGAGGGTTCCACTTGGTCGGCCTTCGGCTGCGGTCCCACCGCCAACCTCATCACCGCGATGGCGATCAACATGGGCGGCCATGTGCGGGTGGGCATGGAAGACAACGTCTACCTGAGCAAAGGCGAGCTCGCGAAGCACAACTACGAGTTCGTCGAGAAGATGCAGCGGCTGGCCGCCGAGTTCAAACGGCCGGTGGCCACGGTGGCCGAAGCCAGGGCCATCCTGGGACTGCCGCCGAAGAAGTAAGGTGTCGCGCGGCCGGACGACTCAGCCATCCGGCCGCTCCACATACCACGACCCGCACGGTGCGGTCCCCACGACGAGCCGAAAGATGCGCCGAGGTACCCCCGCCGGGTTGGCCAACGGATATCGCGACGCATGTCGCCGGACCTGGGGAGTGTAGGAATGAAGAAGGTTTCGATCAGTGACGCGGTGAGGTATTTCCCACCAGCCCACAAGGACTGTGCCTGCTTCAGGCTGCAGGGCAAGGACGAGACAGGAATTACGCAGTTCTCTTTGGGCTGCTCGCACTTCCTGCCGGGCGGGGGCGCCGACTTCAGCCCCAGCCGGCCCTTCGACACGGTCTATCTGTGCATCGAGGGCGAGATCACCATCACCGACAAGGACGGCAAGGACATCGTGCTGAAGCCGCATGATTCCATCTTCATCGCTGGCGGCGAAGGCCGCTCGATCGAGAACAAGACCCAGTACCCGGCGAGCATGTTCGTCGTCCTGGGTTACCCTGTTTGAGCGCGTGACTCGTCGTACCAACGCCCGGTAGCAAGCAAAAGCTCGTTCTGGAGGAACAAAATGGTTGAAGACACACCAAGAAAGTCGGTTGAAGAGCTGCGGAAGATCTTCGATTTGACCGGCAAAGTGGCGGTAATCACGGGCGCGGGCGGCACACTCGGCCACGCGTTGGCCAAAGGTCTTGCCGTGTTCGGCGCCGATGTCGCGTGCTGGGACATCAAGGCCGACATCATGGAAGACGTCGTCTCCGACATCAAAGGCTTGGGCCGCAAAGCGATGGCGTCCGCTGTCGACGTCACCTCGGATGCGAGTGTCAAGGCCGCGATGGAAGGCGTCGTCAAAGATTTCGGCAAGGTCAACATCATGGTCACGGTGGCAGGTACTGCCGGCAACCGTCAGCCCGCCGAGACCTTCGACATAGATGAGTGGCAGAAGGTCATGAACGTCAACGTTCGCGGCACGCTTCTCTGCGCGAAGTACGCCGGCGCTGAGTACATCAAGCAGGGCGGCGGCGGGAAGGTCATCACCATCGGCTCCGTGCGCGGATTCCTCGGCCACCCCGGTGGCTATGCGGGGTACGGCACCTCCAAAGGCGCCGTCCATTTGCTCACCAAACAGCTCGCCACAGAGTGGGCGAAGTACAAGATCAATGTCAATGCCATCGCTCCTTCCATCTTCTGGACCCCGCTCACGCAACAGATCAAGAACGATCCCGATATGGTCAAGATCTTCATGGCGCGTATCCCGCTGGGCAGGGCCGCCGAACTGGACGATTTCATCGGCGCCTGCGTGTTCCTTTCTTCCCCCGCGTCTGACTACGTGACCGGCCTCATCCTTTCTGTGGACGGCGGGGCGGTGGCTGGATGACAAAGCTGGAAGAGGTCAAGAAGATCGCCATCATCGGCGGCGGCAACATGGGCCACGGCTGCGCCATGGTCTTTGCCGGCGCCGGGTACCCGGTCGGGCTCTACAGCCGGAAGGCTGAGACGCTACAGAAGGCCGTCGAAGGCATGCGGAGCGACCTGACTTTCCTGGCCGAGCGCGGTCTCGGCAAGCTCGAGGATGTGGAGCCGACGGTCGCTCGCGTGACCACCACGCAGGTCATGGAAGAGGCGGCCGCGGACGCAGACTTCGTGCTCGAGTGCGTGGCCGAGGACATGGCGCTCAAACAGGACACCTTCCAGAAGCTCGACAAGATGTGCAGGCAGGACGCGGTCCTGGCCACCAACACCTCGGTCATGAGCCCCACGGAGATCGCCAGCACTTCGGAGCATCGGGAGAGGATCATCGGGACTCACTGGTGGAATCCGCCGTTCCTCATCCCGCTGGTGGAAGTCGTGCAGACTGAAGAGACGGCGCCCTGGGTGATCCCCTTTGCCATGGGCCTTCATCGGGCCATCGGCAAGCACCCGGTGCATGCCAAGAAGGACGTCCCCGGCTTCATCGCCAACCGGCTCCAGCACGCGCTGTGGCGTGAGGCCATCTCTATCGTCGAGCGCGGCATAGCCGACGCGGCCACGGTGGATGAGAGCCTCAAATTCGGCCCTGGCCTGCGCCTGCCGGTGTTGGCCCCGCTCGAGAACGCCGACTTGGTGGGTCTGGATCTGACCCTGTCGATCCACAACTACGTTCTCAAGCATCTGGAAGATTCGCACGAGCCCTCACCCCTCCTCAAGGAGAAGGTCGCAAAGGGCGAGTTGGGCTTCAAGTCCGGTGGAGTCGGCTTCCAGCAGTGGACGCCGGACGAGCAGAAAGCCTTGCGTGCGAACCTGCTCGACTATTTGACCAAGGCGATCAAGCAGATGAAGGAAAAAGAGGCTAAATAGCGGCATAATCTGTATGATCGGATAAGCGGCTAGCTACCGCGAGCGGACTATCCGGGCGACTCTCTCGCCCGTAGGTCGAGGAAAAAACCAAAGAAGGAGAAGAGTAGGAACCATGGGGAAAGTTTGGGTTGATCTGACACATCCATTTAGTGCTGAGATCCCGCGCTGGCCGTATTTCGTGAAGCCGGTCATCGATTCGATGCACACGCTGGCTAAGGGCGGCGTCCTCACGCAGAGGGTCGATTGTGTTCAGCACACCGGCACTCATGCCGACGCACCTCGTCACGTCATGGAGCGCGAATTCGACGGCAGAAGAGCTCGCTATACCCACGAGATGCCTGTTGATGCATACACGGGTGACGCAGTCTGCCTCGAAATCAAGATCCATCCTTGGGGCCTGATCCTGCCCGAGCATCTCGAGGACGCCTGCAAGCGCGCGAACATCAAGCCGGAAGAGCTCAAGGGCATGGTTGTCTGCCTGAATACTGGCATGCATCGCAAGTTCGACGACTCCAAAGAGTACTATCACTATGCTTGCGGCACCGGCGTCGAGGCTGGCAAGTGGTTCGTGAAGCACCAGGTCAAGTGCGTTGCCATGGATTCCCAGGCACTGGATCATCCGTTGCATACGGCCATGGGCAAGAACGGCCCGCCGCAGATGAATCTGCCCGGCGCTTCCGGCAAGCCGATCACGGTAGAGTACGCCGAGAAGTTCGGTGAAGAAGCGTACGCCGAATTTGAAAAAGCGGCCTACATCAAGCTGCATGGCCAAGCCGCCTACGATGCTAAATTCGGTGATCTCGAAGCGCTTGGGAACGAAGGAACCTGGGAACCCTGCCATAAGCAGATGCTGGGTCACGGCATTGTCGGCGTCGAGAACCTCGGCGGAGACTTGGACAAGGTTTCCGGCAAGCGCTTTCGGTTCTACTGCTTCCCGATCCGCTGGTACATGGGCGACGGCTCAATGGTCCGCTGCGTGGCCGAGATCGACGAAGATCAGGTCAACAAGGACGTTCCGGACCGCACCTACACATACTGCGGCACGGGGTACGGCCCAGCCCGCGAACGCTAGTAAGTGAAAGGCGGTCCGATCTTCTCGCCGCTAGGCGAGAGGATTGGTCCGGTAGAAAGTGTTGAACAAAGCCTCCCGCCGGCGAACCGGCGGGAGGCTTTGTTCTCCGACTTTCGGCATGAACAGGACCTACCCGAAGAGGGGGAGGGAGTTGCCGTGAGTGCTATTCCAGATAGCGGCATGGCTATTCCGTTTGGTAGAATATCTCAGGCTTGCCAAGGAGCGGGGGAGCACGGTGAGCCTTGATTTGGCGCTGCTTCAGAAGGAGCGACAACATGGCTAGAACAGGTGGGCGGAAGCGGTCATCCGGGAGTGGCCAGGTGCAGGAAGAGAGCGATCTCTTCGTCCGGGCTCTGGCCAGGGGTCTCAGCATCCTCGCGCTGTTCGACGTCGAGCACTCGGAGTGGGGGTTGGCCGAGGTGTGCGACCGCACCGGCATGTCCAAGACCACGGCCTATCGCATGCTGAGGACGCTCGAGGCCAGCGGCTTCCTCTTCTATGACTCCACGACCGAGCGGTACCACCTGGGAAGAGCGGCGATCCCCGGAGCCTATCTCGCGCTGTCGTCCGTCGGTTTCGTACGTTCGGCCCATCCGTTCCTCGAGAGGCTGGCCGAAGAGACGGGGGAGACTGTGGAGATGACGGTGAGAGGCGCGGAGGGTGCCATCGTGGTCGATGAGGTGGCGACCGCTCACCCCTTCCGGCTCAACCGCCCCACCGGCCGTATCCTGTCAACCCTGGCCAACTCCTCCTATCGCCTTCATGTCGCCTACCGTCCTCTTGCCGAGCAGCGCCGCCTCGTCGCCGCTGCGAGACTTCTCGACGGCCGCAACGATGTGGCCGACCAGGAGGAGATGCTGAGGCGGTTGGCAAGCGACCGCAGCGAAGGGCTCTCCTTCGACGACGAGGAACTGGACCCAGGAGTCTGCGCGGTGTCGGCTCCAATCCTGGAACGTGATGGGAGCCTGAAGGCGGTGCTCACCCTGGTAGCGCCGGCCGAGCGTTTCGGCCCTCGGGAGCGCAAGAAGAAGATCGAAGCCTGCAAGAGCACGGCCAGTGTTCTGACAGAGCACGTGAGCGGGAGGAGTCTGAGCGGCTGACCACGGTCCAGGATGGTTGACGACAACCGGCGCAAGTGGCATATTCTGTTTCGAACGCCAGCGGAATAGCTATTCCGTCAAGCGGAATGCAGGGAGTGTCCGAAGGAGGCAGGATGGCAGAAGACCGAGCCCCGATGAGCAAATCGGGCGAGAAGACGCTGATACGCGACATCAGCTTCTGTGGAGTGCCCGAGAACGGGTCCAATGCATCCATGGTCGACGTCAAGGACGGCAAGATCGTCCGTATACGGCCGATGCACTACAACTGGAAATACGATCCAGCGAAGGACATGAACCCGTGGAAGATGGAGGTGCGCGGGAGCACCTTCGAGCCGAGCATGAAGACTCTCATCCCGCCATACTCCATCGCCTATAAGAAGCGCGTCTACTCACCGGCGCGCATCCGCTACCCCATGAAACGGGTGGACTGGGACCCGAACGGCGAGCGGAACCCGCAGAACCGTGGCAAGAGCAAGTATGTGCGCATCTCCTGGGACGAGGCGCTCGACACCATCGTCGGCGAGATGAACCGGATCAAGGAGAAATACGGGGCGAGCGCCCTTCTGTATCAGTGCGACCAGCACGGCGAGAACAAGGTCGTACAGGCCTGCCACGGGGCCGGTCGCAAGCTCCTGCCCCTCTGGGGCGGGTATACGCTTCAAATCCGTCAGCCGGACAGTTGGGAAGGCTGGTGGTGGGGCAGCAAGCACTTCTGGGGCTGCGAACCGGTCGGCCAGGGCAAGCAGAGCAACCTGCTGTACGACGTGGCCAAGAACTGTGAGCTGCTCCTCTTCTGGGGCTGTGATCAGGAGACCACTCCGTGGGGTTGGCAGGGCCAGTTGCCCAGCCGGCTGAGCTACTGGTACAGCGAACTCGGTATCAAGCAGATATACGTTTGTCCCGATGTGAACTACGCCGCCGCGGTTCACGCCGACCGATGGATCCCCGTTCTTCCCAACACCGACGCGGCTCTCTACCTCGCCATCACCTATCAGTGGTTCAAGGACAACACCTACGACAAAGCCTACCTTGCCACTCACGCTGTTGGGGTGGACAAGTACGAAGCCTACGTGATGGGCGAAGAGGACGGGGTGGCGAAGACCCCGGAATGGGCAGCTCCCATTTGCGGCGTGCCGGCGCGGGTCATCAAGGCCCTCGCCAAAGAGTGGGCGTCGAAACGGACCAGCGTGGTAATCGGCAACGGCGGCCCGGGCATCCGTGGCCCCTACGCCACCGAGCCGGCCCGTTTGCAGAACATCTGTTTGGCGATGCAGGGTCTGGGCAAGCCGGGCATCAACCAGGTCAAGATGATCGAGTGGGGCCTGTTCGACTTCCCCGATCAGTACGCCCAACCCAAGCCCTTCCGCGTGCCGAACCTGCGCACCGCCTACACGGGCGGGCACCCGTCGGACCTCAACTTCCCGTCCCTACCCAAGACGTACGTTCCCAAGGCTATCCTTGAGGGCGAGTGCGACTGGTGGGGCTGCGAATCGGAGACCGCTCCGCGCGAAGACCAGTTTGTGCACCGCTTCTATCCGGCCGAAGGCTGTTCCAAGATCCACGCAGTCTGGACCGACTCGCCCTCGTGGATCACCTGTTGGAACTCCGGCAACGACTACGTCCGGGCCA